>JAIOTF010000188.1 GCA_021107195.1 Anaerolineaceae bacterium
CCGCCATTACCTCCAATGCAGCGGCAACCTTGCGATTCAATTTGGCCGGCGCGGTTTGAATGCGGCCATTCACCAGCATCGTTACCTTTCCAGCCGCCGCATCACCGAGCTCCGCTTGCCATCCCGATTCTTCCAACAATGTCGGAAAGCTGAATTTACACTGACCAGTCTCCCAATCCAGAAAGAATTTCAGATGGCCGATGGGGATACCCTCTTCCTGCACATCCGTAACCAGCGAAGCGATCATCACTTGCGCTGCTGACAGAGCATCATCTGCCCAAATCGTAATCGCCTCATCAAGCCAGGCAAGCTGCCGGCCGCCGGCATCATAACGATCGTAATCGATCCCGATATCCGGCATTGCTGTAGCACCCATTTCGGCCTGCAGCCAGTCAACCCAGGGCAAACTGTCGCTTTCGAGAAGCGAGTTCTGCAGAAGCAATTCTTTTTCAGGAAAACGCTCCCGGGAAAGCTGCTCCACTTCCCGCCCCTCCGCTGCAGAGAGCAAATCTATTTTATTGATCACCAGCAAACCTGCTTCCTCGATCTGCTTTTCAAAGATATATTGAACCTCGTCACTGAAAGGCAGTTCAACCCCCAGCAGCCACATCCGCAGCAAACGGGCATCCGTGAAAACCGAAAAACTTGTTGGCTCATCCTGCTCTTCTTTCAGCCTCAGCAGAGGCTCCAGAACTGTCGCAGCCATGTCTGCACATGATCCCACAGACTCGGCAAAGATCACATCCGGCCGGGCTTGAGCCTTCAATTGGTCAATCTGCTTTTCCAGCTCATCAAAATTACAGCGAAAACAACCGCCAGCCACTTCTGCCGTGGGCAGTTCCGCAGAGCGGAAGAATGCGGTGTCAACCAGGTGTTTACCCTTGTCGTTGGTAACCACCCCCACTTTCACCCCCTGGTTCAGCAGTTTCCGGGCGGCCTGAATAATCGCTGTTGTTTTGCCAGCACCCAGGAATCCGCCAACGAGATGGATCTGCATCAGCCCTCTCCTAAGAATACGCTTTGATCGCTTCGATCAATTTCCGATTGCCGGGGATCAATGATGAAAATTTCAGATCACCATTGATGCAGATACAAGGTAAATTCTTGATTCCCATCTTCATCATGCGTGCCACGTTTTCTGCGCTGGTCGCCTTATATTCCACCATATCCACCTCACCGGCAAGCTCTTCGTACGCCCGCTCGGCAGCATGCAGCATGTACCCGCACGCCGCGCAAGTGGAAGAATCCAGCGTAAAAACTTCCAGCAAAGGCTTTTCGAGATTGGCATAATCTGGCAGTTCAATCGCATCCAGATCCATTTCGGCCGCATGATAATTCGCCAAAACCTGAC
Organism: Anaerolineaceae bacterium; assembly: GCA_021107195.1. Classification (GTDB taxonomy): domain Bacteria; phylum Chloroflexota; class Anaerolineae; order Anaerolineales; family Anaerolineaceae; genus SMBSF63. Next base: position 1,352 of record JAIOTF010000188.1, read on the forward strand.
GCGTCCGCCCGGTATCCCGGATCGCCTCTGTTACGCCAATCGTATTTTCAACCGGTACATCATACGGCATATCGCAGCCAGGGGAGATGATCAGGTTATGGTGATCCAACGCGTCCAGCAGATCAACCACATACTTCATATTATCCTGCTGCGTGCCCATCAACATGCGTGTGGTCAAAGGAATATTGCCTTCCAATACCACATTATGACGGTCTGTAACCTCTTTTGCAGTGACCATATCAATATTTTCATCAACAGCAATACAATCCGGCAAAGTTAAACACATCGGTTCAATATTTTTGGTGGCATCCCCGCACACAAAGAAAGCTGAAAAAACACCCTGCTCCCGAATGCAAGCGAACAAATCACTGAACGGCTGATGCATGAATTTTTTGAACATGCGCGGCGAGATTTGAGAAATGACCGGGTCAACCACCGCAATTACATCCATCCCTGCTTCCACATACAAACGCGCCATTTCCTGTGCCACCTTACTGGTGTAGGCCAGCAGTTCAATCAGATATTCACGCTTATCAATCGTATCCATGAAAATTTCTGTACCGCGCAAATGCGAAGCAAGCGTGAAAGGCCCGGTGATTAACCCATACAGCGCCGTATGTTCACCCACTTCTGCCTTGAATTTACCCATCACATCCAGGATCAGCGGCAGGCGCCCATCCGCAGCGGCAGGAATAACCTCTGGCACGCGCATATCCGCTGCCAATGGATGAGTAATCACCGAAGGCGGAGCATTCTCTGCCCACAGCAATTCACATCCCAGAATTTCTGCTTCAATCTGCAAATCAAACACAACAGGCTGACCATCAGGACAATATAATTTGTTCACTTCCAATAAAGATTCCAAAAGCTTGTCACTATCTGTGAGAACCTCCCGGGCTGAATATCCTTTCAACTTTCCTGCATGTACCCCTGCAAAAGGAACCCAGGGCACAGTATCTGTTTTCTCATGCCGCAGTACCGAAAAAAGGTTTTCCTTACCACTAATTTCTGATTCTTCAGCCACGATTTTTCTCCCGTCTTTCAACAATTAACGTGCTGATTGGCTAATTCTTAACTGGGGCTATCAAAACTTTCACGCCCAAAGTCTCGATTTGCTTGACCATGTGCGGGGCGGCTCCATCATCCGTCACGAGGATGTCGATTTCCTGCAGCGTCGCCACCGGCACAAGGGACACCCGGCCTAATTTGGTTGAGTCTGCCACAATAATCACCTGATCGCTGTAAGTCATCATCGCTTTTTTCAAAGGGGCGTGGACATCCTGCGTCGTCAAACCCAAAGACAGAGAAATCCCATCCATACCCAGAATCGCCTTGCTTGCCCGATAATGAGAAACAATGTCCGGCGACTCTTCCCCTACCAGGATCATATTCGCCTGATCCAGCTCTCCGCCTGTCAGCACCACCCGGAAATCCCCCGCCATGCCGATCAAATCCGGATATATATCCACGATGTGGGTAACAATCGTCAACCGGTTCTTATAGCGCAAATGAAAAGCGACATAGCGGGATGTGCTTCCCCCGTCGATCATGATCGTCTCGTCATCATAGATCAAATCTGCCGCCATGCGCCCGATGGCTTTCTTGGCATCACGGTTTTCCACCAATCGTTCTTCCAAACCCATCGACACATATTTAAATGTCCCCTTTTGGGAGACAGAGGTTAAAATCGCCCCGCCATGTGTGCGCTGCACCATGCCGCTTTCCTCTAATTCCTGAAGATCAAGGCGAATAGTGGACTCGCTCACCCCAAACAAGACAGCAGCGTCCACAACCCGCAATTGTCCCTCCCTTTCCAGGTGGGACAATATCAGCTTCATCCGTTCTTCCCGAAACATTGGCTATCCTCTTCTCATTGCTAAGAACGCGCCAGACGCTCCCAGTATTGCTGGTAGACTTTCTCTTCCTGCCCTGCCATACGAGCGTATTCTTCCGACGTGGTATGGACATTATGGCTCGGCCAAATCGTGGGCGTATAACCGCGCTTTTGCAATGCTGCTGCGGTTTGCGCCACAATCCCGTTCATGATGATGCAGGATGCGATGGTCGAGCTGCCAGCCACGCGGTAATCCAGACCAGGTACATCCACCAATGCATCACCTTCGGGGCAGCAGGTATCAATGCAAATATCCACTACTTCGCTCAATCGTTTACCGCTTGAATGGCGCGGCTGGTTGCTCATGCTATGCTCAATCGATGTCAATCCTACCACTGTTAAACCCTGCTCCTTTGCCAATAACGCCATATCGACAATCAATTCATTGATCCCGGAATTAGAAAATAGGATGATCACATCCTGCGGAGACAGGCGGTGGTTGGCAAGAATGGCCTCAGCATAGCCTTCAACTCGTTCCAGAAATGAAGATTGCCGCTGCCCCAACCCGCCCACCACCTGGGCATTGAAACTCAGGCTCAATTCATTCAACTGGTGAAAGCCAACAAACGAACCGATCCGCGGGAAGGTCTCCATACCTGGAATTGCCGAATGGCCTGCGCCAAAAAGATGCACCCACCGTTCGCTGGCAATTGCCTCTGCACATTTTTCTGCCACTGCTTCCAGTTTGTCGCCCTGCGTCTCACTTACCTTATCAACGATCTTCTTGATCCCCTGGAAAAACACATCATAATATGCAATAATTGTTTCTGACATCACTCACTCCTTTCGTATTTGCTCATTTGATGCGTACTTATACTAAATTATACGCATTTATTCGCGGTTTGTCGAGTGAGTTTCACAGCAATTTACTGATATTCGCAGACATTTTTGTCCGGTTTTAGAAAATAGCATATAATAGAGAAAACAAGATACTGGAGAAACCCAATGAAACCCATCACAAAAGAAGACGCCCTTGCCTATCATCACCTGAACGGCATTCCCGGAAAGCTTTCCGTTGAGCCATCCAAGCCGCTGAAAGACCAGCGAGACCTGTCCCTGGCATACACCCCCGGCGTGGCTTATCCGGTATTGGAGATTGAAAAAGATCCAAAGCTTGCGATGCAGTATACCGGCCGCGGAAATCTGGTTGCGGTCGCCTCAAATGGCACAGCCATCCTTGGCTTAGGCGATCGTGGCGCTCTGGCTTCAAAACCAGTTATGGAAGGCAAAGGAGTGTTATTCAAGAAATTCGCCGGCATCGATGTCTTTGATCTCGAACTGGACACCAAAGATCCCGATCAAATCATCAATGTTTTAGAAATCCTCTCCCCTTCATTTGGCGGCATCAACCTGGAAGATATCCGCTCACCGGAATGTTTCTACATTGAACAGGAGCTGCAAAGAAGGTTGGATATCCCCGTCTTTCACGATGACCAGCACGGCACAGCCGTCATCCTGGGTGCGGCCCTGTTAAATGCACTGGAAGTTGTTGGGAAACGCATCGATCAAATCAAGATTGTCTTTTCAGGCTCTGGTGCAGCAGGCATTGCCTGTGCGACCCACCTCTTGCGCCTGGGCATTCCCCAACAGAATATCTGGATGTGCGATATTGCCGGTCTGATTTATAGCGGACGGCAGGAAGAGATGTTCGCAGAAAGGGAGCGTTTTGCCCAGGGAGATCGTCCAGACACGCTTGCAAACATTATTGAAGACGCCGATGTATTTATTGGGCTTTCGGTCGCCGATGTCCTCAGTGCAGAAATGATCAGGAAGATGGCAAAAAAACCCATCATCTTTCCCATGGCAAATCCCTATCCTGAAATTTCATATGAACTTGCGAAAGCAACCCGTCCGGACGCGATTGTAGCAACAGGCCGCTCTGATTATCCCAATCAAGTGAACAATGTCCTCGGTTTTCCTTTCATCTTTCGCGGGGCTTTGGACGTGCAAGCCAGAAAGATCAACAACGAAATGAAGATAGCCGCCTCGAAAGCTTTGGCAGATCTGGCAAAAGAAACCGTCCCAAGCGAAATCCTTGCCGCCTATGGCCTGGATCATCTTGAATTTGGTATGAACTATATCGTTCCAAAACCGTTTGACCAGCGTGTCTGTGTCTGGGAATCCAGTGCCGTGGCGGAGGCTGCCATTCAAAGCGGTGTCGCCCAGCTTGAAGTCGATATTACCAGCTATCGAAGAAATCTGGAACACAGATTCATGCACAAGGACGATTAATATATTGCCTATACGCAATCATTTTGTGTTCCTGAAGCATTGCAAAACCAAAAAAACAACCCCTCTTCACACTAAATAAAAACAAACCGCTCCAAGTGTAGCGGTTTGTTTTTCAGTATCGGCCTGATACTCCAAAATTTTTTCGATCGATTAACTTCCTTCCATGCAAATCACGGTTGAAACAATTTCAGGAGATTCCAATCACTTTAGTTTCCGCTAAAAAAGAGCAAAAGAGTCTCACCTGTGGTATGAAAAGGGTATAGAAACCTAACCACGAGGTGAGACTATCAACATCGAAAATCATACCATAGAAGTTTTGGCGGAACTGACA
>JAIOTF010000213.1 GCA_021107195.1 Anaerolineaceae bacterium
CTATCTTTCAACTGCCCGAAAAAATGAACAGCCTGTTCTGGAAGCTTTGCGTCTCGCCTTTTTGGGCACTCCCTTTATCCCCTCTGTTATCTCTGCTCAGATCGATTGTCCTGCCTGAGTAGTTACATAAATTATACATTATCCTCCTGCGCCTTCCGCCAGGCGGCCAGCCGTTCAAAGATCATCGCCTCATACCCCTCCTGCGAGGGTTGGTAAAAATACGTGCCCTGCAAATAGTCCGGCAGGTATTGTTGTGAGACATGATGCCCCTCAAAGGAATGTGGATATTTGTAACCCTGCCCGTGCCCCAGACCTTTGGCGTCGCGGTTGGCATCCTTCAGATGATTGGGTACGCCGCCCACCCCTTCCTGCTTGATCTGTTCGACAGCCTTGAAATACGCTCCGGCAGAATTGGACTTGGGTGCAGTTGCCAGATACAGGGTTGCTTCCACAATCGGGTAAATGCCTTCCGGCAGCCCAATGTATTCAAAAGCATACGCGGCCGAGGTAGCTACTTGCAAGCCGTTCGGGTCGGCCAGACCAATATCTTCACCCGCCAGGATGATCAGCCGCCGCAGGATGAAGCGTGGTGACTCGCCCGCTTCCAGCATCTTCGCCAACCAGTAAAGGGCCGCATCCGGGTCAGACCCGCGCACCGACTTAATGAAAGCCGAGATGGTGTCATAATGCGCATCACCATCTTTGTCATACAGCAATGCCCGTCCCTGGATCGACTCTTCTGCCACTTCAAGCGTAATGTGAATGATCTTTTCTGAATCCGGCTCTGTGCTTTCCACCGCCAGCTCCAGGGCGTTCAACACATTGCGCGCATCGCCATTGGATAAGCGGATCAAATGCGCCCGCGCGTCATCGTCAAGCCGGATCGGCCGCCCCCCATACCCCCGCTGTGGGTCGTTCAAAGCCGTGTCCAGGATCACAGTCAGGTCATCATCCGTCAGCGGTTCCAGATGAAAAATGCGGCTGCGGGAAACCAGGGCCGAGTTCACTTCAAAATAGGGATTTTCGGTGGTTGCCCCGATCAGGGTGATCAAACCATTCTCCACATACGGCAAAAGCGCGTCCTGCTGCGCCTTGTTCCAGCGGTGCACCTCGTCTATAAAGAGGATTGTGCGGCGGTCATACAGGCGGCGGTCATCTTCAGCCCGGCTGACAACCTCGCGCAGTTGCGCTTTGCCGGCCATCACAGCTGAAAGGATTTCAAAATTGGATTCGGTGTGATGAGCAATGACCATCGCCAGGGTGGTTTTTCCTGTGCCGGGTGGCCCCCACAGGATCAGTGATGAAAGCTTGTCAGCAGCAATCGCCCGCCGCAGCAGCTTTCCCGGGCCAACGATATGCGCCTGCCCGATAAATTCATCCAGATTTTTGGGGCGCATCCGCGCCGCAAGCGGAGACTCGGTTTCCATTTTTTGTCGCATGGAATGGCTGAATAGATCCATCATGTGTTGATTGTACCATGAACAAATGTTCGAAATCAATCGCCTGTAAAATCAAAAATCCTCCCAAACGGGAGGAGGCAGATTCAATAAAACGGCCGCTTAACTTTCTGATTGCGCCATGATCCAGTTCAACAACTCGGTCAGAGAATTTACCTGCGCATCCGGCTGCCAACTGTACGCAGCCGCCTTTTCGGCCGGGTTTGGCACCCGTCTCGTGATCCAGACTGCCTTCATGCCAAGCTGCTTTGCCCCGGCAATATCTGCGTTCAAGCGATCACCGACCATCAACACCCGTGCCGTGTCCGTGACGCCCAGGGCTTGCATGGCTTCCTCAAACATTTTCGGATGTGGTTTACGCAAGCCGGCTTCCGCCGACGTGAAAATTGCATCCAGGTAAGGACGCAGCCCGGCGCGATCAACCTGGCGCTGGACATCATCATCATCTGCCGCGTTTGAAACCAAACCAATCCGGCAGTCATATTTCTTCAAAGTTTCCAATACCGCCAGAGAGTCTTCCTCCACAAACCAATACGCCTCAAATACTTCATACATCGCTTGCAGAGCCGTACGAATATCTGTTTGGGGCACGTCAGGATACCCATAATCGGATAATAATTCTCTTAATAACCTGCGCGTGGTATATTCGATCTGGTCTTCATCCCGACTGCCAAAATACGCCTGCACGCGGGTTTCATAAACCTCCAGAAAAATGGCCTCATCAACCGTATATCCCAACTCCCGCAAACTTCGCACCAGAGCCAGATCAGCCTGAAATATGACCTCTGTCTTATCCCCATCGAAGTAGATCAAGGTTCCCCCCAAATCAAATAGAAATGCGTCAAAAGCGCAGTTCCTCTTCCCCAAAAGTTTATCCTCTCCAATCAACGCCAATCAATATCCTTTTTGTGGATCGTACTGATTATATAACGGCTCGCCAGCCAGATAGCGGCGCAAATTCTCGGCGAACAACTTCGCCGCCCGCTGCCGGTAATGCGGGCTGGTCCAGGCAATATGCGGCGTGATGATCGCATTCGACAGTGACCAGAAAGGCGAATCCGGTGGCAGCGGCTCTTCAGCAAACACATCCAGCACCGCACCGGCAAGCGTCTTTTTCTCCAGGGCCGCATACAATGCATCCGCTTCGATCACGCATCCCCGGCCGACATCCACCAGCAAAGCAGTCGGTTTCATTGCCGCCAGTTCCTGCTCACCGATCAACCCCAGGGTCTCTGGCGTACCGGGCAGGGTAGAGATCACAAAATCACATTCCTTGAGCATCGACCGCCGCGCCGCAATCGGATATAACCGTGTGAAATAGCGCCCGTCAGGATCACCGATTCCCTCAAGTCGAAATCCGGAATCTTCAGGTCTCATCACATTTCGCTTCGCGGCCAGGATAGTCACATCAAAAGGCTGCAACAGACGCGCAATTTCCCGGCCAATACTCCCATAGCCAAGGATGCCAACCGTGCTGCCGCGCAATTCCTGCGGTTCAAAACGGTCCCAGCGCCGGTCGGGCCAACCGCCTTCGCGTTGATTAGCCATCAAATCCGGCAAGCGGTGTCCCATTGCCAGCAGCATCGCCACGGCGTATTCCGCTACCTGCGGCGCTGCAGCCCCGCTCATCGTGGTGATCAACAGCCTGGGTTTTTCAAAGATGCCCGCTCCCCATACCGATTCAATGCCCACAAAATGGGATTGAAACCACTGTAAATCGGGCACCATATCCGCATCAGGAAGCTGCCGGGCGGCGTATAAAACCTGAGTGCGTTTCCAGACATCTGCCGAAATATCCTCTGTCTTTTTAGCAATGATATTCAAGCGGGAAGATATTTTCCGCAGTCCGTCGACCAATTCCTCTGGAAAAGGTACTGTTATGACGACCTCAATGAGTTCTTCTTCGGACATCGATCAATATCCCCTTTCCTTTTCCTCTTTTTCCTTACGTTTGGCCAACCGTTTCTCGCGCTGCTCTTTGCTTCTTTGGCTCATCCTTCGCAGCGAAACAAAACGGGCACTCTCCACTTCGTCCGGGCGATTCTTTATTTTCAAAAGAACCCCAACAACCAACAACGCAACCCCAACCGTCAACATGCCCATACTGGACAGACCGCCATCGGTTGGCTCCGTGAAGAAAAAAATCGCCAGACAGATCAATCCAATCAGCAGAAAAAAACCACCAACGCGACTCAAAAATTTCATTGTTCTCCAAAAAAGTCGGCCGGCTTCCGCTTCACCAAATAACGTTGTCTGGAATACCGGCCGATATTTCCTCAAAAATCATGCTCTGGCAATCACCGTCCGGCTCTGCTCACACATATACATGGACAAATAATACGGGCCGCCGGCATTCTTGCCGGTTGCGCCGGAAGCCTTCCAGCCGCCAAAAGGCTGGAACCCCGGCCACGCACCTGTGCTGGCACCCTGCGGCCGGTTGACATAACTCACCCCAACCTCGATATTGTCAAAGAACCAGCTCGCTTCCTCATCTGTACCATAGAAACCAGCAGTCAACCCATAATCGACGCTGTTGGCGATCCGCATCGCCTCGTCCAGGGTTTCCACTTTACCAATGGTTGTGATCGGCAGAAACATCTCCTGCTGCCACAAGCGATGCTCGAACGGCAGATCCGTTGCCAGGGTTGGAGCGCAGAAATAACCCTCCGACAGCTCCCCTTCCGTCCACACCTTGCCGCCTGTGAGGATCGTGCCGTCCCGCCGCAATTCCTCCACATATTCCTGATATTCTTTGTAGGAATTCTGGTTGATCACCGGTCCCAGGTAAACACTGCGATCGGTGGGATCACCAATGCTCAGCTTCTCTGTTAATGCCACCACCCGCTCTATAAGAGCATCATAGACCGGTGCTTCTACCAGCACACGCGAGCAGGCCGAGCATTTTTGACCTTGCAAACCAAACGCCGAGCGCACAATGCCCAGGGCTGCTGTTTCGATATCAGCATTACGGGAAACAATGGCGCAATTCTTTCCGCCCAGTTCCATCAGCAATGGACGCACATATTTATGCTGCGCAAACGAACGATAGATGCCCATCCCCACCGGATACGACCCGGTGAAGGTAACCCCATCCACCTCCGGGCTTTCGATCAAAGCCTGGCCGATCGTCCGTCCCGGACCGGTCACAAAATTTACCACACCCTCGGGCAATCCCGCGTCCAGCAAACAGCGGGTGAACAGATACGGCAGCAGCGGCGTATCGCTGGAAGGTTTGATCACCACCGTGTTCCCGGCGACAAGCGCGGCACCCACCGGTCCGCCGGTCAGTGCTGCCGGGAAATTGAAGGGACTGATCACCAGCCACACACCATAAGGCCGCATCACAG
>JAIOTF010000358.1 GCA_021107195.1 Anaerolineaceae bacterium
AAAATTTGCTCGGCTATCTACAAAAGGTGCCCATTCCGGCAAGTTAATCGTTTTACTTTTTATCAAACCAACCATCATCCATGCCAAAGTATGGAGATGGCGTATATCGAGCCAATGAGAATGTTGACCCAGCATCTGAAACAGGGTATCGTATAAGTCGGGAGTGTTTTTCATTCGTATCTTCCTTTCATTTGTGGTAAATAAAAGAAAAGATAACCTGTATTTTAGGTTTTGGGAAACACTCCCGTAAAAGATTTGTCAGTCAATCAGGCATCGGAGGAGTAATTTTCAGGGTTGTCTTTTTCAGAATCGTTTTTTCTTATGATTCTTCATCCATACGCAAATAAGTAATCTCAAATGCTTTGCAGTTGCGGAATTGCTGCTTGCGGTTGGTCAGGTTAAAGGCATCATTCATTTCGTAGTGTTGGAAGATATCCAGGCCGCGGTCAAGCAGAATCTTCCAGCCAGTGTCAGTAACAATATGGCGTGCATGGATAGTACTGTTTGGGCTGATTTCCCAAGTGAATTGAATCCCTGCCGGTGCGACAGCCGTTTGTATAATTTCTAATATATCGAGCTGTTTTTCAGGACTGTAGTCATCTTTTCCAGTAATCAGATGAACGTGGATTTCTTCTTCTTCGGATTTGAGATCGACCAGCATCTCCATAAATTCCATCCAATTGCGCAATTGGAAAAACATGCGGATATACGGATCAGTAACAACGATCTTACTGGCGCCGCGCAAATGGGTCGCAAACAGTTTCTTGTAGGTGACGCCGCGCTGATTTTCCTGATAAGTGAAATGGCCTGGCTCTGGGTGTAGAGCGACTTCAGATGAACCAGTAGCAGTTATGTTTGATTTTTCCGGCTCCGGGATTGGATCTTCTTCTGTATCTTGTATGGAACGGAAATGTTGCGGATATTGCTCTTCTTCGAGCGTGCGGACATATTTTACTTCATCAGATGCAATATCTCTGTAACTGAATTTCACGGCAGCATACGTTGGATCAATGCGCATCAACTGGTCTTTCACACGCCTGCGCCCTTCCATAGCAAAGCGCAAAACCCATTCAATTTCCTCTGCTGTTGCTTCCTGATGTGGGAAGAGAATCTTCATTAATCCAGAGAAAGTTTTTTGGATGCCGTCGCGGTCTCGGGTGGAAATGTCAGTTGATAATTCAAAAAACACTTTGTATTTTTGTGAGAAATCGAAATCCCGATATGAGCGCAATATCTCGGCCAGGTAATCGACCACAAAGCCATATCCATCAGAAAACATTTCACCGCGGATAATATCAACTTCCCAGCCTGGAATGTAAAAATGCAAACGATCCAGGAAAGCTGAGTCGTAATATTGCTCGGGCAGGTCATCGAAAAGATTGGAATGCTTGAGCATATAAGGCAGGGTATGACCGGTATTACCGACAAATGCCATGGAAGCTTCTGCACCCAGGGTTTCAATACCGCGTGAAAAGCTTTTATTGGCCATATAGTTTTTGAGAATATCGACCAGGGCTTTGTCTGAGCGCTTTTTCTTCCCGGCAAATTCGTCAAAAGCGACTGCATCCCAATACCCAACCAATCCGATTCGTCCGGACGCATTGTTAACAAAGAGCTTGGGAGCAGTTACTTCACCACCGGAAATCAAAATGCCATGTGGGGAAAACTCGGAATAGATATGCGACTTTCCTGTTCCTTTGGGGCCCAATTCGATCAGGTTGTAGTTGCGCTCGCAGTAGGGGATCAGCCGTGTGAGTTGGAGCAGTTTGCTGCGCTTGCCAAACAATTCCGGATTGAAGCCTATGCTCTGAATGAGAAGATCCATCCATTCATCGGTTGTGAATTGTTTGCGGGCGGCAATATATTGTTCACTGTCAAAATGGGATAATTGGATCGGTTTAAGCGAGTTCATGATCCAGGGGCAGACACGTTTGTCGTCTGAATACCGGTACTCTAACTCGGCAATACACCACACTCCACTGACCAATAATTTTGGGTGTTTTTTGACTGTGTCTGCATCAACCAGCACTTTATTGATGCCCAGGTTGGAAAACGTGGCTTCGTAGGTGTCCGCTTTCTCGTTGAGGTCAACACTGATCTTGTCAATCACTCGATGGTGGCCCTGTTCGCGAATGATCGATTTTACCAATCCGGCTTCATTGCGATGAACATAGTGTTTTCTCAGAATCTCTTTGACGGTTTCGATGCCGGACTGAATGCTGTCTTCGTCGGAGGTGGCACAGTATTGTCCCAAAAGATATTCAAGAACATAGCTGGGCACGATGGCGTTGCCTTTTACGGTTTTTACCAGATCTTTTCTTACTACCAATCCGGGAAAATGTTGGTTAATCTTCTGGTCAAGCTGATTCATCCGCCTGCTCCTTGTCAGAAATCAAAATCCGAGGTGAAGGATTTTCGTAGTGTGTATTGAGTTTGTTTGTATATGCTGTAATGGCTGGTATCTGCCGCTTGTTCTTCCAGACGAAGGCTCACTCCCTGATCATTGAATGCTTCTGCTGCCTGGTTGAGCATAAAACGAACTTTTACTCCCCGATCCGCAGCGTTTTCCGATGCCAGGTCAAAAGTAAGTTCATGCCGATCGGAAATCAGGGTGCCGTCCTGAGTATAGAATCCTGCTCGTAGAACTCTCGGCATGAGATTACCTTGCACCGGTTCTTTCTGGAAAAAAGTGACAGATATTTGATTTGAAGTGATGGTGGTAACTGTGCCCTGAAGGATCTCAATACTCACTTGAGGGGTATCTTTGCTTTCGACCTTATGAACAGTGATTACCGGAAGGATGATTTCCTGCAGGGAGCTGCCCCCATGGACAAACCGGCTGCCTGCGCCTTGCTTGCGTAAGCGGTTGATCGATTTTGGGATGAGGATTTCCACATCGCCATCCACACCCAATTGGGAGGGCTGGTATTTTTTGACACTGGAACTCTCATTGATTTGATGCCCAAGTACAAACCGCCGATTCTTGTATGTTATGCCTTCGTCCCGCACATCTTCACCCGCAAATTCGCTTTCGTCAACTTCCCGGTCCTGATAGAGAAAACCATGATCCGCGGTGACGAGAACATAATAAGTGTTTGCATTGACCACCTTTTTGATCAGACTGATCAATTCCTCCATGGTGTCTTCTACAGCTTCAAAGACTCGTTGCTCTGAATCTCGTTTATCCCCCACCATGTCAATTTGATTGTGATAGATATAAACCAGGGGATAATTTTTTAGCAAGCTGCGAAGATGTTTGCGATCCATGGATAAAACTTCTTCAGCTTTAACTGCTGTTGCGCGGTTTTCATGAGTTTGCTGAAGAATTCTTGCACGATTTTCCAAACCCGCACTGGATTGCCCATCGATAAAAACAGTTCCTTCCGGCTTGATCTCCAGCGTCTGATGAGGCAGCAATGCTGCCATCCCTAACTGCGTGTAACTGGGCAAGATACCCAGCATGGCTTCTAATTCAGCTTCATAACCATTAAGCTGCTGGATTTTCTCGATCAATTCACTGGCAACTTCATAACGCAAGGCATCGGAAATAATGACCACCAGCCGTCTCTGCTGCTCAACAAAGGGCTGCACCTGATCGCGGTAAAAGTCCTTTTGCATACGCATACCAGGCACTTTCCACTGGTCCAGTGCGTTCACTTGCTGCTGCCAACAATCGTTTATGGTCAACAGGAAGCGATTGGTGTACAGGTTTTCTATCTGTTCAAACAGATCACCCAGCAAGGTGGTTTGACGGGCCTGCCGTGCGTGATGCAGTGCCTTCCGATAAAACCGATCCAATTGATACCAGTTGCGTGCATACTGGCTGGCGCCGGATTGAATATCATTGATCTCCAATTGACTTTGCTCTAATAGTGAGAGGAATTTTGCCGCAAATTGCACGGTCAGATATAGATCTTCAAAATCGCCGTACCAATGGCTCTTGCGGCGCTGCCAAACGAAATTATTGACATCGCCGCCGGACAAAGTACGATTGCTGACCTGGTGGATCATCTCGGTGACCAGGCGTTGATCTACCATCATGAACAGATCAATATCGAGCAATTCATTGATAGTGCGCTGTTGCAAGTCGTTTTCAACATTCAATATCTGGGCACTTTCAGCGGAAAGCGTTTCAAAGGAATCGCGGTAGCGGACGCTATCTTTCCAGCGATGCATGAAGACCAATGCATCTGCTTTCATTTCTGCTTCCTGGTTCAATTCCAGCGCATAACAGGTTTTGAAAAGCGAGATAGCAAAATCTTTGGGAGAAAGATGCTCCGACTGGTATCCCAGTTCCTTTTGTGTCCAATCCCAAAGGTAATCTTCCAGCCCAAATTCCTGCAATTTCTTAAATAGGGATTGCTGATCTTTTGCCAGCTCGTCGAGCATGGCAGTCAGGATTTCTTCGAGGGTGACGAGCGTGCTGGCATTCAGGCAAGCAGAAAAAAGTATTCTTTCTTTTTCGTTGATGGCCGATGGGTGGGCAGCAAATAAAGTATGAAACTTCTTTCGGTTGGCCTGGGTTTTGAAGAAGGCTTGATGGGCTTGCACAAAGCCCCAATCTTTGGGAAGTAATCCTAATTCGCTCAGCCACAAGGAAACCTGATCAGCGCGAAATTCTGTCTGCGCCAGGAGGACATCCAGCAGCCAGTTTTTTTCATTGGCAGGCTTTGGCCCAGCGTGGTAGAGCAAGAATTTTGTCGATGATTTTTCCCGCAGGATGTGATGTTTCAGCCAAAATTCATTTCCGGCAATTTCCAGTTTCTCAACGCCCGTCAACCAGACTTCGTCAAATTCCTGGCGCAGTTCTTTTTTCTCGTCGTACCAAAAGACAATGCGGTTTCTGTCAAACAGATTCTCAAGGGCAGTTGCTAATTTACTCACGGCGCACCTGATATTCTGCGAACTGTTCGCGTACTTGTTTGTGCCCGATCAGATCACCATATTTTTGGAAATTTTTTGTTTCCCAGCGAACAAGGCCAGCCAGGATTGCTGGTGCGATCTCCAATTCATCCGCATGATAAAAGATCTCGGTTTTGCTGAAATATGATAATTTGGGCTGAATTTCTTTATTCCAATAGGCAGGTGTAACAAGTGCGTTGCGGGCAAACTCGTTGGCTTCCTGTTCCTGCGGATAACACGCGTCCTGGCTATCTTGTATGGTTTCATCGAAGAAAGCCTTACTTGAATCTCTAAGATGAAGATAGATATGTCCCAATTCGTGCATGAGGGTAAACCAGAAATTATCCAGGCGGTCGTGTCGAAGTGTCATGGCAATCACTGGCCGTCCACTGCTGGTCAGGAAGGTTGCACCATCCAGATAGGTTCGACTGAGATGGTGCAAAATGACAAATTGTATGCCTTTTTTGTTCAAATGCTCCTTGACCAGCTTGGGGCCGCTATCGTAATAAGATAGATGTACCAGTTTTTGCAGTAGTTCGTCGTCCAGTGTGCTGCGGTCAAAAGGTGGCAGTTGTTCATTTTTCACTGAAGCCAGTACACGTGCCTGCCAGGCCAGAAGCGCTTTTTCATTCATTGGTCGGTCACTGTGTTTACAATACACTGCCTGGGGCATTTGCCCCTTGAAAACATCAAACAAAGCAGTGATTAACTCTTCACTATACTCTTTGGCCTCAGCCAGGCTGCCATTGAAAGCGGGGAAATACCCCTGGTTGAATATCTCCCGAAATGGAAAATCCTGCCAGCGATATACTGCTTCTGATA
>JAIOTF010000129.1 GCA_021107195.1 Anaerolineaceae bacterium
CGGGCGATGATCTGTGGCTGGTCTTCGGTGAGGGCCAAAGCACTCGCCATGGCATCGCGGTCATCGGCAGCCACCAGCCGGTGAACGATTTTCAAACTGGTGTTTTTCAGCGCATCCGGCACCAGCTTGGAAGGCACCTGATCGATGATGCCCAATCCCTGGCCATAGGCGCGGATCTCGGCCAGGATGTCTGCAAACATCTCGCCCATCTTGGCCTGCGGGTTGGCGTCCCCACCGCCCCCACGCGGCGGCGCACGCAAGACGCGGTGCGCCTCCTCGAAAATCGCCAGATGCTGTAAGCTGGCTGATTCCGGCGAACCGGCGGCCTCATGCTGCGCCTGACGGTACTCATACAGAAAATTGAGCAGCAGCGCCATAGTAAAACATTTATCCGCATCATCCCCCATCTGGCTCAGGTTGATGATCACCGGGCGGTCAAAAAGATCCGCCCAAGGTGTCGACGCAGCATGATCAAATAATTTCCCTTTCCATCCGCGCAGCAAACTGCCCAGGCGGGTTTTCAAAGCTGCGGTGATGTTGTTGGTGATGCGTTCCTCATAGCCCTTAGCAGCGACAAGCGCCCCAATGCGGGCATGCAATTGACTCAGTGTGGGCGCGCAAATCTCCGCTGGCGGCAGCTCCTCCTCCTCCAGCCAACCCTGGCTGTCATATAAGTCAACCAGACCCTCTTCAAGAATCACCGGCAGGATTTCATGCATCGGGAAACTGGCATTAAAAATGGACTTCAGGCGATCGAGGTGCGGCATCACCTGGGTCAACGCGCCAGGCAGCCTGATGATGTCGAAGGGATTAATATAGAGCTGATTCAGCTTTTGCCCGCCCCAGGATTCCCGCCCGGGGGCATAAACGGCAATTTTCTTCTTGAAGCGCCCGGAAGCGTTATAGCCCAAGGCCAGGCGCACATACTCATCTTTGGCGGGCTCAATCACCATGAAGTTGGTGCCCTGGTCAAGCATCTCTTCAATGAAGCGCCGACAAGTATTCGATTTGCCGCTGCCCGTGATACCCGTGATGAAAACGTGCCGCGTGAGGGCATCCAGATCAATGTTATAGGACAGCTCGCCCAGTTCCTCACCGCCCTCCAACACAGTACCAAGTCCCATCACGCGCTTGCCCTCGCCCAGCACAGGCGGGTTCAGGCTGAAAGAGGCCGTCGTTTGCACGGCCAGGCCAGGCATCTCCCGTACCGGCAAATTGATCAGCATGGACAATTCTTCGGTATTAAGCGGTGTGGTCAGGCCTTCAAATAAGCTGCCAATCGGATGGTGGATGGGTGTGCCATCGTCTGGAGCGGACAATTTCAGCGGCGGCTGATGGAAAGCATCCAAAGCCACCTGCACCTGCCCATCCCACACCGCATCCAGCTTATGAACACGCACCGGCTCAAAGGCGCTCTTTTTCCCACTGACCAGCGCTTTCAACTGTGCCTGGGCCTGCAAGACTGACTCAGCCTGGTCGCTGAGCAAATACACCCCCACATTCCAGCAGCCCAAAGCCCGGGCCACTTCAAAGCGTTCCACTGTCGTTTGCAGAAGCTGGGTGCATTCTTCAGCGTGCTTGTTGAGAATTTCCTGCCCGAAGGACATCGATTCTCCTGTAGTGGTTCCTTCAGAGGTTGAGTTGCTCAGGGAACGGCTGCGGCTCTCGCTTTCGGAAAGCGAATCACTCTTACTGGTCGAGCCACTCGTCGAGGGCAACAACTGCCCAAACATACCCAACATCCCGGATAACAGGAAGGGGCCGCCCGTCGCGGCGAGCAAGGCAGCCACGCCGCCCATGCCAACCACTTTCAAGCCTTTCGCCGCACCTTTGGAACCCTCCAGTGCCGTGCCTAATGCGCCTTTACTCTTGCTGGCACTCTCGCTAGTCGATTCGCTGCGTGAAGTGGATGTGGAGTCCGATTCAGATTCTGAAACAGACCGGCTCTCGGAAGCCCCCTTGTTTCTTCCAATTTGAACGGTGGTCTTAGTGAAAGCATGCACCTGACCCGCAAGGGAATGACAGGTCTCCACAACTTGCGAGACATGCGATTCCGGTACCGGTTCGGCAAGCACCATATACACAAAAGGCTTGCCGCGCATCCCGCGCATCAACCGGTCCAGCGTTTGGGGATATTTGGTCTGGGATTGATCCGATTTGGAAGAGGGGATCCCGGTGAACGCCCGCGCATGGGAGAATGTACTTAGCGGCACATGCACCTTGTTGGCGATCTCTTTATAGTCTTCTATCAATCGAACCCGCGTTCCCGGCCAATTGGAACACAAGAATTGGCTCAATTGGTCGGCAAACAACTGCGGCTGCGTGCCCGGTGCCCGCGCAGTAACACCGATATAAATGCTATTGCGAAGGCCATCACTGCTGATAATAAAGATCAATGCATAACGCGGATCGTGGCAGGCGGCGAGCGTGGTTTGCATCGCACTGAAATACTCGGCAACCTGCTCTTTGACCGGTTTGCCAACCTGCTGCACTTCAAAAAAAGCGACATCAGGCGTGGCAGAAATCTCGGTTTCAACAACGCGAAAGATATCATTCTCCACAACCGGCGCATCAAGATAATTCCTGCGCAGGGCAAAAAGTGTTGAACGGGAGAGTGCCTCGCCGGCAGCCGAGAGCAGCTCCGGGCTGAAATCTCCAGAGGATATTTCACTCAATGGCATACTTTCAGGTTGATCTGACATAGCTTAGCCTCCCATATTGATTTATGGAGATTGTTTTAAGCAGAAGCTTCTATCGCCAAAACGAACCTCATCCTTTGCTTTCAAGACGACCATTTCATCTTTCTCCAGCCTGACATCATTAACAAAAGTACCATTTGTGCTGCCCAGGTCAATAACGCCAATCAGTTCTTCTGAAACGACAATTTTGGCATGGAAGCGGGAAATCTTCTCACCCACAATCTGGATACTGTTGTCGTTCGCCCGCCCGACCTTGTTCTCCCCCGGAAGCAAGATGATCACATCGCCATTATCCCCTTCCAGAAAGATTTCCGTTTCTTCGTTCGCGGCAGCGGAGGCTGGCTCTTCCGGCTCAGGCGCAGCAGCCGGCATAAACAGCAAACTGGGACGCGCTTTCGCCTTTGCAGCGCCAAACTCCAGGCTGCAACCCAGGACAACGCACTCATCCGGGTTATCGGCCAGCACCAGGTCTTTGCCTGCAAAGCGTTCTTCCAGCGCGCGGTAAACCGAGAACAATTGCCCGCCGCCGC
>JAIOTF010000223.1 GCA_021107195.1 Anaerolineaceae bacterium
AATTAAAGCCCAATTCTTCCTGGTATGCCTTGAGATTTTCTTCTGTGGCCTGCCAGGTTCCGCTCATCAATGATGGGAAAGATACACCGATGGTGATATCCTCAACAGCTACTACTTCAGCAGCTTCGGCGGCTTCCGGCTCTGCGGGAGCGGCAGGTGAACAACCACTAGCAATTAAAGTTACTAATGTCATCAAAACAACTACGATGACGAGCAATGATATTTTTGATCGGGACTTAAACAAGTGAAACATCTTTTTCTCCTTTATTTTTGACTGAGAAACGTTACATTACACGAGCGAGAGATCAAACCATACTACACATCTTATAGAACCTCCTTAGATTTGGTAAACTGCTCTGTTCCTTATCCAGTTTCACCAATCACAACCACTTCAGTAACCCGGATACGACGTCCCTGAAAAGCTCGCCGCTTTACCCGCAGTGAATCTGCAAACACAGCTAACAACATCACCCCTCCACGCACAACAGGATATAAATATGGATTAGCACCGACGAGAATCAAACCATCCTCAAGCGTCATTAACATTAATGCCCCAAACAAAGATCCTGGAATAATACTCCCCTCGCCACCCGCCATACTCGTTCCACCTAATACCACCACTGTAACGACAACAAACTCAGCGCCCTGTCCCAACCCGGGATTTACCGAAGCAGAACGAGAAAACCACATTAAACCGCCCAGCGCAGCAGTGAAACCACAAATTACATATGCAAAGAACTTTATCCGCCGAACATTCAACCCACTGATCTGCGCACCTTTCTCGTTGCTGCCCACAGCAAATAAGTGTCGTCCAAATGAGGTCTTACTGAGAATGATCTGGCCTATGATCATCACAATACCGCCCCAAAAAATTGCTGTGGGAATAGGCCCAAAATAACCTGCTCCCAAAGAATAAATACGGTCATCATGGATCATGATCTCGGAATTGTTGATTACATACTGTCCCAAACCTCGCAGCACAAACATCATCGCTAACGTGGTAATAAGAGGATTGACACGTAATCGTGTAATGATGAGCCCATTAATACAACCGACAACAACACCAATCACCAAGGCGATGAAGAATGCCGGATATATTCCCATGATATCGTTGTCAATCAATTCCACAGCTACGGAAGCACCAATAAAAGCAATAGAGCCAACGGAAATATCAATTCCCCCCATGATAATGACCATCGTGAGTCCGGTACCGATAATGATGTTCGGCATAGCCTGAATCAGAATATTCCGCAAATTGGCCAATGCGAGGAATTTTGACGGCACCACGGCAGAAAATGCGAAAACAATGAACGCAAAGATCACATAAAAGCCATAATTCAAGAAAATATTTTTCAAATTGATCGGAGTTTTTGACGATCCATTCATGTTTAGTTACCTCCGGTTGTGTATTTCACCAAATCTTCTTGTTTGGCGGTCTCAGGAGAGACTTCCCCTCGGATCTTCCCGCGGTGCATCACAAGGATGCGGTCACTCAAACGCATGATCTCTTCCATCTCCGAAGATATCAAAATCACAGAAGCGCCATCTTCCACCAAAGACAAGATGATGCGATGGATTTCATCCTTTGCCCCAACATCGACGCCGCGAGTAGGTTCATCCAATATGAAGACTTTGGGTTCTGAAGCAAGCCATTTCGCCAGCACAAGCTTCTGTTGATTCCCGCCACTTAAGTTCTCTGCTTTATGCTCAGTGCTTGAAGCAACAATACGGAGGCGCTTCATTAACTCTTCCGCAATTGTCTCTTCTTCCTGTCTGATGATGCGTGAAAATGGTGGTTTTACAACCTTGTCGAGACTTGACAAAGTGACGTTCTCCCGCAAACACATACCCAAAATCAGTCCATCATCTCGTCTGCTCTCAGTCAAGTAACCAATTCCCCTCTTGGTTACCTCAACTGGTCCGACACCCTGCACTTCCTCACCTTCGAGGATAACTTTCCCTGAATCAATTGGGTCCAGTCCGAAAATCGTTCTCGCCAGCTCTGTGCGGCCTGAACCAAGCAGTCCCCATATCCCCAAAATTTCCCCGCGGTGTAAAGAAAAATTAATATCTTCCAGAAAACCACTGCGCGATACCCCTTCAACATTCAGCACAACTTCTTTTCCTGGAGGAGTATTACGCGATAAAGCACCACGCAATTGCCGTCCCACCATCAAAGTGATGACTTCATCCTCATGCGATTCAGAAGTGATCAATGAACCAGCATTTTTGCCATCCCGCATTACACTGATTCGATCAGAAATTTCAAAGACTTCATTTAAAAAGTGGGAAATGTAAATAACCGCTGTACCCTCAGCTTTGAGACCGCGAATGACATTGAAAAGACAATCCCGTTCGGCTTTTGTTAAAGATGATGTTGGTTCATCAAATATGATCAACTGGACGGGATTGAAAACAGCTTTGCCGATCTCAACCAATTGCTGATCACCGACAGAGAGATCACGCACCAACGCACGCGCGTTCACCCTAACCCCTAACCGGTCCAAAACTTTTTCTGCCTCATCATATATTTTGGAATGATCAATAAAGCCTGTCGTTTTAGGGAAATCATTCACAAAAATATTTTCACCAACCGTTAAAGAAGGGAAGAGGGTCAATTCCTGATGAATGAAGGACACCCCAACTTCCCGGGCATCTCTGGGATTACGCGGATCATACAGCTTGCCATTAATCAACATACTGCCTGAATCATTAATAACAACGCCACCCAGCACATTCATTAATGTGCTTTTACCGGCGCCATTCTCCCCAACCAATGCCAAAACCTCCCCCCTGTTGACCTCCAAGTCCACTTCGTCAAGTGCCTGAACACCAACAAATCGTTTTGAAATGCTCTTCATTGACAAAAACTGTTTCATATCATTCATTCAGAGACTCCTGTTTTTTCCTTTCATAACTACCAAAAGGGGTTTCTTGTCCAACTGTTTGTCCATACTATTTCAAAAGTTCTTTCTTTAGAGCAACCAGGATCTTGATCTGATTTCTATCTTTCAATAAGCGATCGAAGCCTTTTCCAACAGCATCTTCGACATAGATACGATCCGTGATAACTGGTTCAACATTTACTCTTCCATCAAGCAAGTACTGAACAGCCCAGAGAAATTCTCTATCAAAAGAATGCGCAACCGTACCAATCAATTCTTTCTCATCAATGACCATATCCCAGGCAGAAAGTTTGACTTCATCAGCAACAACGCTATTCAGTACACATCTTCCTCTACGCATCGTCAAATCAACTGCCATTCGCATGGCGCTCAAATTCCCTGCTGCATCAATAACCACCTCGGACCCCAACCCGTTGGTGATGTCCATAAACTCTTCGTGCCAGCCGTCTTCTTTGGAATTAAGTACATGAGAGGCGCCCATCAAACTAGCTACCTCAGCACGATGACCACCATGAGCAATTGAGATCACCTTCCGTGCGCCAGCTGCACGAGCTACAGCAATCCCCATTAAGCCAATTGTCCCGGCCCCGACCACGGTGACCAGATCGCCTACCGTCACGCGGCCTCTGCGTACCCCGCGCACCATCACGGCAAGAGGTTCTGCCATAGCAGCAATATCATCCGGCATTTCCTCAGGAATAGGGATGCAATTTTCAGCCGGCACGATAAAATATTCTGCCATGCCGCCATCGTCTACCTGACCAATCGAAACCTGGTTCAAGCAAGACGCATATTCCCCCAATTTACACCAATAGCAGCGATGACAGACCTTCACGCACTCAATCGCCACTTTCTGATCTACCTTTAAGTCCTTAACCCCAGGGCCTACTTCAGCAATACGCCCGGAGTACTCATGTCCAATCACCATCGGAGCCATGCGTCCGGATACAGGATGCGGCTCACCTATTGGAATGATCGCTCCTCTCGTGTAGTCCTCCATATCGGTACCACAAATACCACACCAGGATGTAGCGATCAAAACCTCACCTTCACGCAAAGGGTGAGGTTCAGGCCAATTGGGTTCGTAACGAATATCTTTCACATTATGAAATACTACCGCTTTCATTTTTTGCTCCTCAAGTTTTCATTGTGTTTTTTGTCGGACAAATATTGATAATGAGTTATTACATAAGATAAATTCTTTAATCAGCCAGCTACCACGGTTTACTTCAATACTCGCTAGCACTTCCCAAATAAATTTACTCGAGTAAATGGAAAAGACAAAAGATGTTGTCTGAAAACTTTGTTGATATTGATTAGCTAAACATTCAAATTTGCTTCAATATGTACAAATTGAAAGGGATTTGAGGAATCTTTCATTCTTTCGATCAACAACTGTACCGTTTTTCGGCCTATCTCAAAAAAGTTCTGTGAGATCATAGGCAAAGGAGGCATCATCATTTCAGCCCAATCGGCATCAAAAATGATGAATTTTTGCATAGGATAAGCAATTTTCTGGCTGCGAAGCGCCTTCAAAACGCTGATGCCAATCTCCTGGGTAGTACACACAATCCCGTCTGGAAGGCCATAGCTTTCAATAAAAGAAAAAAAAGCCGCTTCCGCGAGTGAACCGGTTGGATCTTCAACTATCAGATTTTTAATTTCTGCAACCGTTCCATCATCTGTTTGCAAACCTTGAAGGCAACCCTCAAAACGATCTATTGCAGAAGACGCAGTCCTGCTGAAGGATATGCAAACCATTTTGCGACAACCTTGCTTTACTAAATACCGAACAGCCTGCTTAGTTACCGCGACATTATCAGTCATAACGCGATCAGCGGGGAAATCAGGAATATGTCTATCCATGAAAACCAATGGGATGTTGTTGTCCGCTAAATCTTCTAACTGCTGGTAGTGTTGAATACCCACAGGACAAACAATCAATCCATCCACAGATTGAGAGACCATTAAATCCACCATTTTCTCTTCAAGGTCTTGTCGTTCTCGAGTGCTGGCAATGATCGCAAAATAATCATTGCTGGCCAAAGTCTCTTGAATGATATTGGCCATCATCGCCATACCAGGACTGGCAACAGTTGGAACAATCACTCCCACAATGTGGGAGTGCCCCGTTTTCAAACTTCGGGCAATCGCATCCGGGCGATATCTTAATTCTTCAACTGCATCGAGTACTCTTTGCCGCGTTTCTGGCGAGACCTTTTGAGGGCCATTGTTGACAACATAAGAAACAGTAGCTACGGATACCCTGGCAAGTTTGGCGACTTCAC
Organism: Anaerolineaceae bacterium; assembly: GCA_021107195.1. GTDB lineage: Bacteria > Chloroflexota > Anaerolineae > Anaerolineales > Anaerolineaceae > SMBSF63. Next base: position 5,195 of record JAIOTF010000223.1, read on the forward strand.
TGCGAGTAGATCGTTTGCTCATTACATTCCACCTTCTATTAATTTGTTTACTTACTCGTGTAAACAAACTATAGACCATCCCTCTTTAGAAATCAAATCTTATTCTCGATGTTAAGGTACTAAACCACTTTTCTTAATCTCTCTGTTGCAGCCAACCCCCCAGTATCAGGCATCAAACGCAAGTACTTGCAACAGAGAAAAACTACTCGTCTATTACTTGCTTCACACCAGCAATAATATCTTTTACTGCGGGGATTACTTCTGCTTCAAGGGTGGCGTTGTATGGAATGGGAACATCTTCTGCGGCAACGCGAATCACTGGGGCATCCAAGTCATCAAAGCACTCGTCCATGATCTTGGCGGCGACCTCATTGCTGTACCCGCCAGTGCGGTGACCTTCGTTGACAACAACCACTCGATGAGTCTTGGCTACTGAAGCCGCAACTGTTTCAACATCAAATGGCTTTAAGGTACGCAGGTCAATAAACTCAACATCTATTCCTTCTCGCGTAAGGGTTTGAATCGCTTCTTCACAGAAATTGCACATGCGACTCGTGGCAAGCAAAGTCACATCAGAACCTTCTCTCCGTACCGCTGCTTTTCCAATCGGCACCAGATACTCTTCTTCCGGGACTGGGCCGCGCACACCATATAACAACTTGTTTTCAATCACGATAACTGTGTTATCACTGCGAATAGCAGATTTCAGTAACCCTTTTGCATCATAGGGAGTAGAAGGGGTAACAACGATCAAACCAGGAATCAATGTAAACCAGGTTTCCAGACTCTGCGAATGTTGCGCCGCATTGCCTCTCCCGGCGCCAAAGGCTGTGCGAATGGTCAAAGGCACCCGGGCATGTCCACCATACATATATTTCACTTTGGCCGCCTGATTGACAATTGAATCCATCGCCATTGCCATGAAATCCATATACATAATCTCAACAATTGGGCGCATACCGGTCAATGCAGCACCAAGTCCAGCGCCAGCGATCACAGATTCACTGATCGGTGTATCACGTACGCGCTCTGCACCAAACTCTTCGAATAATCCCTTGCTTGCAGCAAAAGCACCACCGTGTTTTCCTACATCTTCTCCCATCAGAAACACAGCAGAATCGCGACGCATTTCTTCAGCCATTGCTTCGGCGACTGCCTGACGGTAAGTAAGTATTCTTTCACTCATCTAGGCACCTTCTTCCGTGAAAACATCTTCAAATATTGACTCGATGGGCGGTTCAGGGCTGTTTTCTGCATACGCTACCGCATCCTCAACTTCCTTACGCACCTCAGCTTCAATCTCCCTGCACTCTGCTTCACGTAGGATTCCGCGCTCAACAAGAGCTTGTTCCAATCTACAAATTGGGCCTTTTTTGCGCCACGCGTCCACTTCTTCCTTGCTGCGATACACCATTGGATCACCGTAATAATGTCCTTCAATACGGTAGGTTTCACATTCCAGTAAATACGGGCCAGAACCGCTGCGCACATAATCAATTGCTTCTTCGGCTGCGAAGTGAACTGCCTCAAAATCATTACCATCCACTTGTTGGATAGGTATGTGGTATGCCGCAGCGCGGTTCTTCATCCCACCAGCCATGGAACGACTTACTTCTGTAGAAACCGCATAATGGTTATTCTCAAAAAGGAAGATCACCGGCAGTTTCCATAATGCTGCCAGATTCATTGCCTCATGGGTATTACCTTCATTGGTAGCACCATCACTAAACGACACAACAGTAACTTGATCTGTGCCGCGCATTTTTGCGGATAAACCAGATCCCACTGAGATAGGAAGACCGCCGCTGACAATACCATTCGCGCCCAAGTTTCCAACCTCAAGACTGGCAATATGCATACTGCCACCTTTCCCCTTACAATAACCAGTAAACTTACCAAGAATTTCTGCCAACATTGGGCGAAGTTCTCCCCCCTTCGCGAGCATGTGCCCATGCCCGCGGTGTGTGCTAACAATATAATCGTCTTCCCTTAGTTGGGCAATCACACCCGCAGCAATCGCTTCCTGTCCAATATAAAGGTGTGTGGTTCCCCCAATTTTTCCCTGCGTAAAGAGCACTTTTAAAGCCTCCTCATGCAGGCGTATCACCCACATTAAGCGATAACGATCAACCAACAATTTTGGATCCGCTTGTTTGGTCATAGCCTCTCTCTTACTCCAGTGAAGTGCGTGCTTCAATCTTGGCAAGGTCTTCAATAATGTTGATCACAGCAGAGTGGTCTAGATCACCACGACCGGATGCGATCATCGCATTGAACAATTGACGGGCAACAGCTGTGCATGGCAACGGAACATTCAATTCCTTGGCAGTTTCCATAATGATATTGAGGTCCTTCAAATGGAACTTACTTTTGAACCCCGGCTCAAATTCACCCCTGATCAATTTGGGACCGCGAGCATCCATCACGCGGGTTTGTGCGTAACCACCGCTCAACACTTTCAGAATTATTGCTGGATCAACATTCGCCTTGGCACCAAGCACAAATGCTTCCGCCATGCCAATAAAATTCAACGCGACCTGAATTTGGTTGCAAGCCTTCACAGTCTGGCCTGCGCCATTGTCACCACACAAAGTTACGGTTTTACCCATGATCTCGAACACTGGTAAAACTTCGTTGAACAAATCTTCCGGCCCACCCACCATAATCGACAATGCTGCATTCATCGCGCCTGACTCGCCACCGCTTACCGGTGCATCCAGACAACGTACACCCTTCTTACCCAATTCTTCTGCCACCTTGACCGCAACGCCAGGAGCAATGGTGCTCATGTCCACATAGATCAGACCTTCGCGTGCCGCCTCAATGATCCCCTCCGCACCCAATGCAACCTTTTCCACATCAGGTGAATCGGGAACCATGGAAATGACCAAATCTGTCTTAGCTGCAACTTCTTTGCAAGACGACGCCCCTTCAGCACCTTTAGCAACGATCTTCTTCAGCATCTCTTCAAAAACATCATAAGCCACAACTTCATACCCCGCATCGAGTAAATGAGAAGCCATGTGATAACCCATAATGCCAACACCAACAAAGCCAATTTTCGGTTTCATCTTATCCTCCGTATCCTCATTACAACTGAAAACTAATCCGCCATCTCTTCAATTAATTCTTTCAAACGTTTCAGGAATCGACCAGCCGGTGCCCCATCTACCAACCTGTGGTCAAAAGCCAGGGTCATCTTCATCAGTGGCCGCACCTTGACAACGCCATCCTCAACAATTGGTTTTTCAACAATAGCGCCCATTCCCAAAACTGCACATTCAGGAACATTAATTACCGGCAAGAATGAGTCAATATCCAGGCTGCCAAGATTCGTGATCGTGAAAGTGCCACCTCCCAGATCTGAAATAGTGCTCTTTCCTTCAACCGCCCGCCCTGTCATCGACAGGAATTCCTTTTGCAATGTTTCCACATCCTTGCGGTTGACCGCCTGCATCACCGGAACTAACAATCCCCGCTCAGTATCAACTGCGATACCAATATTCACATCCTCGAATTCCCAGATATCATCTCCATTGATCTGAGCATTCATATATGGGAATGCTTTCAATGCGGTTGCCACCTGCTTTGCCAGAAGGACGTTGTAACTCACCTTTTTACCGTCAATCAGTGTGCTTTGCCGTTTTGCCACAAATTTTGTAGCATCAACTTCAACCGTCATCCCAACCCGCGCCACTGTGCGTGCACTTTTATTCATACGGTCAGCAATCTTGCGACGCGTGGAAGTCATGACTTGCTTGGTGACCAACTGTCCTGTGCTCGTAGCACCGGCTTGCATCGCCAGGCGAGCAGCCTCAACGTCTTCTCGTTTTATCCTGCTGCCTTTCGGAACAATCGTGCTAATATCCACACCCAGCTCTGCTGCCAATTTGCGAGCAGAAGGAGAAATGCTGACCCGTTTTTGAGATGCGCTGGATTTTTCTGTTGCGGGGCTTTTAGCAGAACTGCCAGAAACTGACTGAATCTCTAATTTCGGAGCTACGCCTTTAGCAACTTCCCCTGGGATATCATTAGGCAAAGCTTCACCCTGCGCTGTGATCACGGCAATTACACTATTGCAGGGCACTTCCTCTCCAACAGCCTTGAGGATCTTCGCCAACACACCTGAAACAGGTGCCTCTACATCCTGTGCCGCCTTATCCGTTTCAACCTCCACAAGCGGAGCGCCTTCTTCAATCTCATCACCTTCTTCTGCTAACCATCCCAGGATCACACCATGGGTCATATTCAAACCAAGTTTTGGCATTGCAAAATAAGTCGCCATAATCAATTCTTCCTTTAATCCCGCTTCTAGTCCATTAATTTCAAGACGGCATTTTTGATTTTTTCTTCGCTAGGAATTACCATAGCTTCCAATTGACGGTTATAGGGCATCGGTACATCCAAACCTGCGACAATTACGGGGTGATCATCCAATAGATCAAACCCCCGTTCAACCACTTGGGAAACAATTTCAGCGCCAATACCACTGCGGCGATTGGACTCGTGCGTCACGATCAACCGGTGCGTCTTATCCAATGATTGCAGTACTGTGTCATAATCAAAAGGATAGATCGTCCGCGGGTCGATCACTTCACATTTAATCCCCATCTGATTCAAGGATTCTGCGGCAGCAAGCGCCTTGTGTACCATAATTGAAATAGCAACGATCGTTACGTCTGCCCCTTCACGTCGAACAACTGCCTCGCCAAATGGGATTGTATAATCTTCTTCTGGCACTTCACCGCGGATCTCATAACCGCGTTTATGTTCAAAAAACAATACGGGGTCGTTGCTTCGAATAGCAGTCTTAAGTAATCCCTTCACATCATATGGTGTGATCGGCATCACAACCTGTAAACCTGGCACATGACTGAACCACGCTTCAAACGACTGTGAGTGTTGCGCAGCCTGCCCGCCTCCTGCTCCCACTGGCGCCCGAATGACCAGCGGCACATTGATCTTCCCGCCAAACATATAGCGGATCTTGGCAATCTGGTTGACCAATTGATCCATGCCAATCGTGATCCAGTCGGAGAACAAAATCTCGCCAATCGGGCGCGAACCTGTGGCAGCAGCCCCAAGACAGGCACCAACGATCGCCGCCTCAGAAATCGGAGTATCCCGCACCCTCTCTGGACCAAACTCATCGTATAACCCAAGAGTAATGCCAAAAGGATTGCCGCGCACACCAACATCGCAACCCATAATAATCACAGTTTCATCACGCCGGAATTCTTCCTTAAGCGCCTCATTTAAAGCCTGTTTGATAGTCATTGTGCGGGTCATAACACGTACTCACCTCTGCTTTTCAGGATTTCCATAAATTCGGGAGAATAAATACCATCATATAAAGAAGAAAGCGGCGGTTCAGGAGCAGTCTTGGCATACTCGATCGCGTCGAGAACTTCCTGTTTGGCAGACTCATAAACAGCCTGCACCTGCTCTTCGCTAAAGCCGCCATTCTCAACCAGAAACCGGCACATTCTCTCCACCGGATCAAAAGCGGTCCAGGGGGCGTTGGTTGCCATATCGCGATATCTTTCATCATCAGCAACAAAATGACCAATATACCTGTAATACTTCGCTTCAATCAGAGTTGGGCCATTTCCACTGCGTGCCCGCTCAACGGCTTTAGCGACAGCATTGTAAACAGCAAAAACATTAAAACCATCCACCGTCACACCTGGAATACCATACCCAATTGCCCGGTCGGATACCCGCGGATTCTTGGACGCCTTCTTATAAGGTAAACTTATCGCCCACTGATTGTTTTCACACAAGAAAATGACAGGCAAATCCCAGGTAGCAGCCAGATTGATTGACTCATGCCACACGCCTTGATTTGTACCGCCATCGCCATGGAAACACACCACAACATTATCCTTGCCCAACACCTTTGAGCTAAGAGCCGCCCCCACCGCAATCGGCATCCCGCTGCCCACAATACCAGTTGCGCCCAGCATACCTTCATCAACCGCCGCGATGTGCATTGAACCGCCTTTACCAAGGCAATAGCCATCGTATTTGCCCATCAGTTCAGCCATCATCTTTTTCACATCCCCCCCTTTGGCAATCGTATGACCATGCCCGCGATGTGTGCTGGTGATAAAATCGCTGTCCCTCAAAGCTGCACAGGCGCCAACACCAATTGCTTCGGCACAAACATAGGAATGTGCCAAGCCATAAATATAATTCTGCTTCCAAAGCCCCTTTACAGATGTATCAAATTCCCGGATCAAAGCCATCCGGCGATACATTTTAAGGATCTGGTCTCCAGAAAGCCCCTCTGGAGCCGTCAAAGGCTGCATGATCTCCCTTTTGTAGTCCTCAATGGCTGCCAAGGTCTCTTCCATGGTGACGAAACTTGTTTTTGCCATGTGCCTGTTACCTCCAGGTTTAAAAATAAAATTACAAAAAGTTTGATCAACCTTCTCAATCCAACTCAATCATTTCACCAGGCTTAATCACCGAAAGCTTAGGCTGATAAGCACCAGCTTCCACAGATTTTTCAACCAGCTCACAGAATTGTTTAACGTCATCGCATCCCGGGTCGATATAATGACTATCAATGATGTGTTCCAGGCCAAGCCACTGACTCGCCAACCAACCTTCATAAGGGGTAATCTCACCACATTTGTAGCATTCCATATGCGGCAGCGAATTCTCCGGCAGCGAAATGTGCATCAAGCCCACGTTGGGTTTGTACAACTCTCCCCACATCTTCATATCATACGTCAGGGCTGTATCACCAGGATGATAAATGCGCACACCAAGTGCGGCATCAATCATAAAACCCATTGCCGGGCCGGAAAGCAGCTCCTGGTCTGGTGTCACTGTAAACGACCAGTGATGGCTCTCAATGGACCGCACAGTAACACCAGCAACTTCCATCAACATACCCCAAATTGTCACCCTCATCAGGTCAGGATCAATCCCGTGAACTGTTGTCAAGTTATGGACAACATCTTTGGCACATATCACCGGGCATTTATATTTGCGCAAGATCTCAGGAGCATCCCCAAAATGGTCGTAAGCATTATGTGTGATCAATAACAAATCCACTCGATCTAACTCATCAGCCTTGAAAGGCGCTACCGGATTATCATTTAAGAAAGGATCAACAACTATATGTACTCCACTCTTTGTAATAATCTTGTAACCGGCATATCCAAAAAATTGAATCTTTACGCTCATTTTGCATCAATCCTTTCAAGTATTTTCTTATTGCAATAAAACGACTTACTCGAGTAAGTCGTTAAGAAAAAAATTAAGCTTTCAATCTTTACCACTACCTGTTTTAGTATTCTCTGCCTGAATTGCCCGCAACCCCTGTGCAGTAACGCGCTCCGTTTGCTCAAGATGTGCAAACATAGCCTGATAAGCCCGCTCTGCATCGCCATGCTTGACTGCATCCAGAACTGCCCGATGGTGAGAACATGCTTCTTTTGCCGCATCGGGTGAACTGCTGCCAACGGAAATAAATTGCAGCATCAGACCGGTTAACGGTTCCAAAATCAATTCAAACAAGGGATTGTCAGAAGCGCGCGCTAAACCAACATGGAATGCG
>JAIOTF010000325.1 GCA_021107195.1 Anaerolineaceae bacterium
AAACTCTCTTTCAGGGTTTTGGGCGCTGACATCTTCTCTCCATACTTTTTATGTCATTTTATCCTTTTTTCATGCGTAAGCCCTGTTGTCCATGCCCTCTTCTTGCTTCACAGCCCCCGCCATGATACACTCTTAACGTGTCGGACTATATCTTAATTGTTACTCCATATCATGATTTTGGTGAAATGCTCCGCTTGGGTTTATCGGAAAGCGAAAAATACTGTCCGTATTTAACCCACAACAGCGATGAGGCTCTTCTTGCCGCATCGCAAGATATATTCAGTCTGGCGATCATTGACACCGAAATGGTCGATCGCCCCTTCCGCAACCTCTGGCAGGAATTAATTGCCGCACAACCCGAATTACAGTTGGTGCTCATCTTCCCGGAAGCCGAAGAAGATTATCCTTCGCTCAAAGGGATGGCGCCCCTGGGATGTGTCGACCATCTGTTATACATGCCGGATTTCCTGGAATTGATTGACAGCGCATTTCCACTGGCAGAAAAAACCACCGAACCACAAGCTCCTCTACCAATGGAAGCCCCTCGAGTGCCCCTCCAAAAAACGGAACCTCAACAGGAATATAACCTGGCATGGCTGGAAGCCCCCCAAATTGCCAGTGTTCATCTCGAAAAACAACTGCCAGATTGTTCGGCGCAGGCAGCGATGATCGCCCGATCCGACCAGGTGCTGGCTTACTCCGACCAATTGGAAGTCACCACCGCCCAGGAAGTAGCAAATCGTTTCACCCGTTATTGGAACACTGACGGCAGCAACAGTGACCTGGTGCGCTTCATTCACCTTGGACAAGAGAACCAGCCATTTTTACTCTATGCCTCCTCTTTGGTCAACGATGTTGTGCTGATAGCGCTCTATCAACCCGATACGCCTCTAAGCCAGCCTCACCGCCAGATCAACAAACTGGCGCGCATGCTGCTCAATGAAGCCCCTGCCCTGCCCGCGAAAGGCACCAGCTCGCCGCAAATGGAATTCATTGAAAAAGACGATATTTTCTCTCAACGCATACGCATGGTTACCGGCAACCTGCCCGACCAAGGCGAGGTGATAAATAAGGAAGAATTTGACGACGAAGAGGAGGAGGATCAAGACATGGCCGATGAGGCATTTGACCCTGACCAATTCCATCTGGAAGAACTGCTCTCCAAAATGCCTTCTCCTGATCCGGTTGAACCCGATCCAGTTGAAAACCAGCATGAACCTGAACTGTATATCTCGCAGGATGCGGTAGAAAGCATACGCTTCCCCTGGCAATCGGATACTGCCAGCTTAAAGGAGAAGTCTCCCAACGGGCATGACGATATTACAGAAGAAGAATTTGAACCGCTACCAGACTTTGCCGATTTGGAAACCTCATCTGACAGCCCGCTGAGCAATGGCTGGAGAAACGAAAACGATTCGCAACAACCCGCTGCGGAAGATGAACCATCTGAAATTGCGCCGGAAAAAACAGATGACAAGCAATCCAAAATTGGCACTTCGCCTTTGAAACGGCCTGCCCCCAGAGTGAGACTGGACGATGAAAACGGTGATGAAGAAGAAAATGATAATAATGACGAAGAATTCAGCGACTGCGTATACACCTATACTACCTTCGTCACCCCGCTGTTAAAACGACACGCCTTAACCCGAGAACTGGCCCAGATCCTGGCGAAGAGCATGAATGCAGTCTGCAAGAAGAACAACTGGAAACTGATCAACATGACTGCCCGGCCATCGGGCATGCTCTGGACAGCGCGTATCCCCGCCAGCGTGACCACCGGTCAAATGGTGAAAATCGTGCGCGAAGAAACTTCCGACTTCCTGTATGAAATCCATCCACGATTGAAATACGAAGCCCTTTCAGAAAACTTCTGGGCGCCCAATTATCTGGTCGTCAGCGGCAGTGAACCGCCCGAAGATACTTCTATCAAGGACTTTTTGCACCGCATCCATCAAGCAAACCGTAACAACGGGTCGCGGCATTGATCATCACCATTCCAAAAAAGGATTGCCATGCCCCCTATTCTTTATCTGATTGACGGCCATGCCCTGGCCTATCGAACATATTATGCCTTGAGTGCAGCTGGTGGTGACCGCTTCCGCACCAGCACTGGCGAACCAACCGCGGGGGTATACGGTTTTGCCAGTGTCCTTCTCCGTTTGCTCGAACAGGATCAACCTGAATATCTGGCCGTGGTGTTCGATACCGGAAAGACCTTCCGTAACGAACTGTATCCCGAATATAAAGCCACTCGCGAGAAAATGCCGGATGACCTGCGTACCCAATTCAACCGCATTTACCAACTCGTAGATTCCTTTCATTTGCCACGCCTTGAAAAAGAAGGTTTTGAAGCTGACGATGTGCTTGGCAGCGTGGCGCAGGATGCCGTGCGGCAAGGCTTTGGGGTAAAGATCCTCACAGGAGATCGGGACCTGCTGCAACTGGTCAATGATCGCATCATTGTCAACCTGCCGGGCAAGAGACTGGCCGATTCCCGCGATTACACCGCCAAAGACGTGGTGGAATATATGGGCGTCAGGCCCGACCAGATCATCGACTTCAAGGCGCTGGCCGGCGACTCCTCCGACAATATCCCCGGCGTTCCCGGTGTGGGCAAGAAGACCGCCGTTTCCCTGCTGCGGGATTACGACACCCTTGATGATATCTATGCGCACATTGATGCGCTGCCCACCAGGGCGCAAAACCGGCTGCGGGAAGGCCGGGACTCCGCCTACCTCAGCTATAAGCTGGCCGAGATCTGCACCGATGTCGAAATCACCCTCGATCTGGAGCAAGCCAGCACCAAAAACCTCAATCTGAATGAAGTAGATCATTTCTTCCAGGAAATGGAATTCCGCACCTTGCGCTCCCGGCTGAAAAATTTACTGCCCGCTGGACAGACCGCCCAGAGCGATCAACAGCTTTCCTTGTTTGGCGAGACGATCAAGCGGGTTGGAATCCAGCCGGATTACCAACCCGAAGTGGTCCTGGTGGATAATCAAGAAGCACTTGAAGCATTACGCAAGGCACTTGACAATGCAGATGTGATCGCTCTTGATACTGAAACCACCGCTACCGACCCGATGCTGGCTGAACTGGTGGGTATCTCACTGGCCGTCCGGGAAGGACAGGGATATTACATCCCGGTAGGTCACAAGACCGACGAACCGCAGCTCCCCCTGGATACCGTCCTGGATGCTCTGCAACCTGCGTTGACCGACCCTGCCAAAGAAAAAGTGGGACACAACCTGAAATACGATGGCATTATGCTGGAGCGTTATGGATTAAAGATTAAACCCTACGGGTTTGACACGATGATCGCCGGATTCCTGATTGCCCCGGCCTCCCGCCATCTCGGTTTGAAGGACATGGCCGAAGACGAGCTTGGCATCCGCATGACCCACATCGAATCCTTAATCAGCAGCGGAAAGTCCCAGATCACCATGGATAAAGTCGCCATCAAAGATACTGCTGCCTATGCCGTCGCCGATGCAGAAGTGACTCTGCAATTGCAGCCTGTGATGCAAAAAAGGATGCAGGAAGTAAATGCCACAGAAATTTTCCGCAAGGTGGAAATGACGCTGGTGCCAGTGCTGGCGCAAATGGAGCAGGTAGGCATCACCCTCGACACTGCCTTCTTTGACCAGTTTTCCAAACAACTGGTGCAGCGAAGGGAAGAACTGCAAACACAGGTCTTTCAGGCTGTTGGCTACACCTTCAACCTGAATTCTACCCAACAGCTTTCCACTGCCCTGTTTGAGAACCTGGGACTGACTCCGCCAACCCGCAAGCGCACCAGCAGCGGCCATTATTCCACCTCGGCCAGCGTGCTGGAAGCCATGCAAAACCAGCACCCTGTGATCAACTGGCTGCTGGAATACCGCGAAGTTACTAAACTGCAATCCACTTACGTGGAAGCCCTGCCCAAACAGATCAATCCGCACACCGGGCGGGTACACACTTCCTTTAATCAGACCGGCACCGTGACCGGGCGCATTTCGTCCAACAACCCCAACCTGCAGAACATTCCTACCCGCACCGAACTGGGACGACAGGTACGCAACGGTTTCATTGCCGCTCATGGCTGCCTGTTGGTGGCCGTAGACTATTCGCAGATCGAGCTGCGCATCGTGGCCCATATGTCAAACGATGAAGCCATGCTGGCCGCCTTCCGCGCCGGACAGGACATCCACGCAACCACTGCCGCGGCGATTTACAACATCCCACTGGACGCTGTCAGCAAAGACCAGCGCCGCCATGCCAAAGCGATCAATTTTGGCCTGATCTATGGCATGAGTCCCTTTGGCCTCTCCAACAGCACCGGCCTGACCCTGGCTGAAGCTGAGAACTTTGTCAAAGCCTATTTCGAACAATTCCCGAATGTGAAAAGCTACCTCGACGGTATCCGCGAAACGGCAGCCGAACAAGGATATGTGGAAACGCTGCTCGGCCGGCGGCGCTACTTCCCCAACTTGCAGCGCCAGATTAACAACAACCTTCGCCGCCGCGAAGAACGAGAAGCGATCAACGCCCCCATCCAGGGTACGGCTGCTGATATCATGAAGCTGGCGATGATCCAACTGCCGCAAGCGTTGATAGACGCCGGGCTGAAATCACAGATCGCCTTGCAGATCCACGATGAATTGATCTTGGAATGTCCCGAAGACGAACTGCACGCTGCCGTGAAAACTACGCAAACGGTGATGGAAAACACCTACGAACTCAGCATTCCCCTACTGACAGACGCCCGTTGGGGCGATAGTTGGGGCACTTTGAAACCTTACCGTACTTCTTGAAATTATGGTTTAATGTAATATGGTGAAGTTATGACAGGAATCCAAAAAGCATTTCGAAGAGCAATGAATCAAGGGCATTCTGCCGCGTGGGACCAGAAATGGGAAAAAGCGGCCGGTTTCTACCGTCAGGCGATGGACATCTCTCCCGATAACGCCATAGCATTGACCAGTTATGGTCTGGCGCTCTTTAAATTGCAAAGTTATGAAGAAGCGCTTGGCCTCTACGAAAAAGCGGGAGAGCTCTCTGCCAATGATCCCTTGCCATTTGAGAAAATCGCCGAGATCAACGAACTGCAAGGCATGCAGCCGGAAGCGATCCAGGCCTATATGCAAGCTGCCGACCTTTACCTGAAACAGCGCGATGTTGAAAAAGCCATCGAAAACTGGCATAAAGTACTCAATTTTGACCCCGGTCATCTGGGCGCACGCCGTAAGCTGGCACTGGTGTATGAACGACTTGGCCGAAAACTGGACTCTGTCACAGAATATATCAACATTGCCAGCCTGATGCAGCACCGCGGCGAAACCAACAAAGCACTGGAATTGGTGGAGTATGCCCTGCGTCTGATGCCAGACAACGTCAACGCCCAACAGGCCCAGCATGCCCTGCAAGGCCATCATCCGCTGCCCCAACCCACAGCACCAAAAAAGGCTGAACCTTCCCCTTCAACAAAAAAAACCGGACAACTGCCCCAGCTTGCAGCGCCAAAAGAACCCAAACCTATCCAGGACCCGATTGCCGAAGCCCGTCGTAGTGCAATGGCTGCCCTGGCCGATTTGATCTTTGATCAAAGCGTCTCTCTGGACAAGGGTAATGGCGGCCAGCGGCGCGGCCTGTCCGCTTTGGCCAGTGGAAAATCCAGTATGCCGACAGGTCAAGCAGACCGCAGCCGCATTCAACTCCATATCGGGCAGGCTATTGAACTGCAATCCAGAGGCGAATTCAAGAAGGCAACCAGCGAACTGTCGCGTGCGATCAATACGGGTCTGGAGCACGCCGCGGCTTACTTCAATTTAGGGCTTTTGCAAAAAGAACAAAAAATGAACCGGGAAGCGCAGAATCAGTTGCGCAACTCAGTCAAACACCCCGATTACGCCCTGGCCTCCTACCTGCTCATGGCTGAACTCTATCACCAGGAAGAGAAAGCCGCCGAAGCCGCCTCCGCTTGTTTGCATGCCCTGCGTCTGGCGGATGCCGAAGTCGTACCGCAAGAACAAGCCGCTGACTTGAAGCAGATCTACGAACCGATCATCGAAGCCCAATCACAGGAAAGCGAAACCAGAGCCCTGCAAGGGCTTTACGACAATATTACAGCGCAATTACTGCGCCCTGACTGGCGCCAGCATTTACAGATCGCTCGCCAGCAGCTTCCTCCAAACCCGCCCGGCACGCCGCCGGTTCCGCTGGCAGAAATGCTGCTGCAAACCAACAGTGGAGACGTGATCGAGGCCCTGTCGTTCGTCAAGCAGCTCATACGGCGCGAAAAGTTCCGCTCAGCCATGGAAGAAGCTTTCCACACCCTGCAATATGCGCCCACGTTTCTGCCCATGCACACCCAGGTCGCTGAAATCTTAATGAAAGAAGACCAACCT
>JAIOTF010000100.1 GCA_021107195.1 Anaerolineaceae bacterium
CGAATAATTCGCTGAATTGTCTCTTGTCGAGGTTTTGGACAGTAAAACAACCTGAAATTACTCGTTTATTGACGTAAAATTGGTTTTTGATATTCCTTTTCATAAGACATTTATCCAAAGTCCAAAGGTCAATGGGTTGGCATTAATTAATCAGTAAACACCTTTTCCAGTAAAAGATTCCGTCCCTTGACACGGTAGCTGGCGCCTCTGATGATGAGCGCTTTTGCGCGATCCAGTAAGCGGTCCAGGCCAGCTGAAGCCAGGAGAGGACCCAGAAAGAGGGCGGGTGATCATTATTGCTCTGCTTTTCTTGGGATTCAACATTCACTGTCGCCTGACATTTGCGCCTGCGCCAGGCTCGGTGCAGTGCAGGTGAGACGGCAGTCCCCTTTGACGTTTCTTGTGGCATACTTGCGATGAAAGCCCGTAGCTGCGACAAATTCATCCAGCAACTGTTGTTCTTCTGCTTTGCTAGCTTTTAGATAACGCCCTCGAACTGCTTCCGTTAGTTCCTTTTTGCTGCGGCTTGATTTTGCCAATCTTCAAACTGGCCGGCGCATCCTTTGGTCTTTGGTCAATATCCCAAATGATCGAACAACAAATTGCAGAAAGGCAGCTGAATGAATGCATTCCAGATTAAGTAGTGACCGGTCACCAAACAAAGACGGGTGTTGCCTTTCGGTAACTCCCGTCTTTTGGTAGTTGATGGTGGTCTTTTTCGATACCTTTACGCTTTCAATGACTGTCTTGACAAATAGATGCCGAAAGGCCATAATCGAAATTTCATCACATCTGTCCGATTCACGAGTAGACCTTCCTGTTTGCATTTTTCGTCACTCCTTTCTCAGTTCGACAAGTTTCGGAAAGTTAAAGTCATCAGCGATTTCGACCGCTGGACTGCTCGTTTTTTGGTATCATTTTCCCGTTTTTCGTTTGCCGTATCATGCAAACCATTTTTCGTTGACTCACCCTGAAAATAGCCTAAAACAGGGGGGAGGGGTGGACACCAGTACCCACATTAAGTGTTTTGGGGATTTGTGCCAGATACGGCACAAAACACACCAATTTAGCATAGATCATTTTGGGGGATTCAAATGCCGAAAATTTTGTCAAATGATCCGATTGCCGGAGCAGTACCATTGCCACCGGCGTTTATAATCAAGGGCTATCGCCACGATTTTGACTTGTTGATTCTACAACATTTCAGCGCCCCAACCGGTTCTAAAAATGGACAAAGACGCCGTTTCTCCTTTATAATGGTAACTTATGATGAACCGAAGCCTGCGATCATTGCTTGTCCTGTTATTAGTAATCCTTATGGTGACTGCTTGCGGGCAGAGCAACTCTCAAAGCGGCGCTGACGGCAGGGACACTCCCTCGCTTTCCATCCAAAACAAAGGCTCTGACACGATGGTCAATCTGGCGTTGTATTGGGCAGAGCAGTATCAGCAAGAGCATGCAGAAGTGAGTATTTCTGTCACCGGCGGGGGAAGCGGCACGGGTATCACAGCCATGATCAGCAATACGGTCGATATTGCCAATGCTTCCCGGGCGATCAAACCGGAAGAAAGAGAACAGGCGTTGGCTAATGGTGTCGATCCTGTGGAACATGTCGTTGCCCGCGATGCGATTGCGGTGATCATCAATCCTGAAAATCCGATCCAGAAATTGACATTACAGCAGGTGTCCGATATTTATTCTGGCAGGATTAATAACTGGAAAGAATTGGGCGGAGATTACTGTCCGATCGTCCGGCTTTCCCGCGAGACAAATTCTGGCACACATGTTTATTTTCTGGAATCAGTAATTCGTCTGGGGAACAAAAAAGACGAAACGCTGTTTTCAATGGACACTTTGCTTTTGCCTTCCTCCGAGGGGATCATTGCAGAAGTGCGGGATAATCCCAATGCCATCGGCTACGACGGACTGGGGTATGTCACGCCTGAAGTCAAGGTGGTTGCTCTTGCCAGGGATGCATCCAGTGGTTATATTATGCCCTCTGTAGAAACAGTCAATCAGAATCTTTACCCTGTGGCACGTGATCTGTACATGTACACCAACGGGCAGCCGCAGGGGTTGATTGCAGAATACCTCGCCTGGATCCATTCATCGGCAGGCCAACAGATTGTGGAAGACTTGGGGTTTGTGCCCGTTGATTAACATCAAGGATGACCAATGAGCGGAAATAAACTGAAGATCTCTGAAGTGTTGATCACACGCGGCATACAATTTTCCGGGTTTTCATCCATCCTGTTTGTGTTAATGATCCTGTATTTTTTGATCGCTCAGGGGCTCCCGGCATTGACAGAAGTCCCTCTGGGTGAGTTGTTCAACACGCGCTGGTATCCGATTGAAGAGTATTACGGTATCCTGCCTTTGATCCTGGGTTCGCTGGTGGTGACGTTGGGGGCCTCACTGGTGGCGATTCCGTTGGGTGTACTTACTGCAATTTACATTGCTGAGATCGCCCCGAGTTGGGCGAAAGAAATTCTCAAACCGCTGGTTGAGCTGTTGGCTGGGCTGCCCAGCGTGGTTTTGGGTTTTTTGGGTATTCTGGTCTTGTCCCCTTTTCTGCGAGACACATTTCACCTGCCCACTGGTTTAACCGCATTGACCGGTTCGCTGCTTTTGGGAATGATTGCAATCCCGACCATCGTCTCTATTTCGGAAGACGCATTGAATAATGTGCCAGAGATTTACCGGCACGGGTCGCTTGCACTGGGCGCCACCCGCTGGCAGACCATCTGGGGGGTCACTGTTCCGGCCGCCCGATCCGGCATCCTGACGGCTATCATGCTGGGGGTCGGCCGCACGATAGGCGAAACGATGACGGTTATGATGGTTACTGGTAATGCGCCTGTCATGCCCGATTCGCTGCGGGTTCTTTTCATGCCGATCCGCACAATGACCGCTACGATCGCCTCTGAAATGGGCGAAGTTGCCTCAGGCAGCCCGCATTACCACGTGTTGTTCTTTATTGCTGTGGTGTTGTTTCTTTTTACTTTGATTGTGAATATTGTTGCTTCTAACATCAGCTCGAAACAAATGAAGCGATCTGAACGCATTCTTTCGTGAGTCTGCCGTGCAAAAAAATAAGCGTCCTTTTTTCTTCAATCCAAAACTGACCGAAAAGATTGGTGTTTCGGCGTTAACCCTGGTGGCATTTTTAACCGTGGCTCCGATTGTGGCTGTGGTGATCTACATTGTCATTTTGGGCGCTCCGGCCATTAGCTGGGAGTTCATTACTGCCATGCCCAGGGACGGTATGCGTGCCGGAGGCATCTGGCCGGCGATCATCGGCACTTTTTATCTGACGATCGGTACTGCGATATTCTCCGTGCCCTTGGGGGTAGCGGCTGCCATTTACCTTTCTGAATACGCTGGTGATAACCGGCTCACGCGTTATATCCGCCTGGCGATCATCAATTTGGCCGGAATTCCATCGGTAGTATATGGTCTTTTTGGTTTGGGATTGTTTGTGATCTTTCTCAATTTCGGCACCAGTATTCTTTCCGCTTCCTTGACATTGTCGATTATGACCCTGCCGGTGATCATCAGTACTACTGAAGAAGCACTGCGTGCAGTGCCCCAGTCTTTTCGTGTTGTCAGTACATCGCTGGGGGCGACAAAATGGCAAACGATCCGGCGTGTGGTTCTGCCGCAGGCGCTGCCTGGTATTTTGACAGGCGTTGTGCTGGGGCTGGAGCGCGCTGCAGGAGAGACGGCTCCTATTCTTTTTACCGGTGCAGCTTTCTTCTTGCCTCGCCTGCCAAACTCTCCGCTTGACGCCACTATGGCGCTTCCTTATCATCTTTATGTGATCTCCACGCAGGTGCCTGGTATGCCTATCCAAATCCAGTATGGCACCGTGCTGGTGTTAATGGTGTTTGTGTTGGTCATGAATCTGATCGTAACTTTGATCCGCTCCAGGGCACGCGCGCGAAGGCAATGGTAATGAAAGAAAAAATCATTGTTGAAAATCTGGGCTTGAAATATTCAGATGGTACTGAATCGCTTTTTGGTATCAATTTGCGTATTCAGGCGAACAAAATCACGGCGTTGATTGGTCCGGCAGGTGGCGGAAAGTCAACATTCCTGCGGACACTTAATCGTTTGAATGACCTGGCCGATGTAGCTGAGGTCTCTGGAAAAGTTTTGATCGACGGGGTTGATGTGCTTGACCCGGAAACAGATGTGATTGCACTGCGCCGCAAGGTGGGTATTGTCTTTTCCCGGCCGCTGCCGCTGCCGCTCAGCATTTACAAGAACATTTCTTATGGATTGGAAGTGGCTGGTGAAAAAAAGCGGGAGGTATTGGATGAAGCCGTGGAAAGAGCTTTGCATTTGGCACAATTGTGGGAAGAAGTGAATGACCGTCTGGACGACCCTGCAGCCGCGCTTTCCGGTGGGCAGCAGCAGCGCCTGTGTCTGGCACGCACGCTGGCCCTGAAGCCGGAAATCATCTTGCTGGATGAACCGACCTCTGCCCTCGACCCTATCTCAACCTTGAAGATTGAAGATTCTCTCGATGAATTGAAAAAAGAGTACACGATCATCATTGCTCCACACAACACCCAGCAAGCGGCACGCGTGGCAGATATGGTGGCTTTCTTCTTGCAGGGTGAAGTGATCGAATACGATACGGCCGCAAAGATTTATACCAAACCCCAGGATTCACGCACACAAGACTACATCACCGGCAAGTTCGGTTAAGGGCTTAAAACTCATAATCAGGTTCCCCTTTGTCATTCTCCTGATCTGGAATTTGCACAGGGGGTTGTTTATATGCTGGATGGCAGGCGCAAGGTGAAAATTGCACTGCCGTCCGGGTGGTTGGCGGCTGTGAGGGTGCCGTTGTGGGCTTCCGCCAGTTGGCGGGCGATCGCCAGACCCAGACCAGTGCCGCCTTTCTCACGGCTGCGGGCTGAATCTACACGATAAAAGCGTTTAAAGAGGTTCGGCAAGGCATCCTCGGGAATGCCGGGACCGCTGTCATGCACTTGAATGGTTTGGTATTCGTTCTCGCAGGTCATGGTGAGTTGGATCGTGCCGCCGGAGGGGGTGTAGCGCAGGGCGTTTTGAAGCAGGTTGGTCAGGATCTGTTCTATCCGCTGTTGGTCAACCATCACCGGGGAGCAAACCTCCGCCAGATTTATGCGTATAGCCGTATTTTGTTGGGCGGCTGGCGCCTGGAAACGTTGTGCCAGTCCGGTGCATAATTTCGCCAGGTCACTAGGCGTTCGTTGCAGGTCAAGTTGACCCGCTTCGGCCAGAGCCAGTGTGCGCAAGTCTTCTACCAACCGGGTCAGCAAGCGGTTCTGTTCAAGGAGGGGAGTCAGGTTTTCCGGTTTGAGCTCATAGATGCCATCTTGCAGGGCTTCCAGGCTGGCGCGCTGCACGGCCAGCGGCGTGCGAAGTTCATGAGCAATATCTGCCGTCATGGCCTATCTCGTGGCTTCTGTCTGTTCCAGGGAGGCCGCCATGTGATTGAAGGCTTTGCCCAGCGAGGCCAATTCTTGCGGCCCTTTGGTTTCCACGCGCTGACTTAGGTCACCTTTCGCCATGTTGACTGCTGCGCCGGTCAACAGCCTTATCGGGCGAGAGAGAAAATAGGCCAGCAGCAGCGCCAGGGCCAAGGCAACCGCGCCTGAGATCAAGGCAGCGCTGCGCAAGGCAGTATCCAGGCGAGCCAGAATATCCTCCTCCAGACTCTGGTCAGGCAAATAAAAACCAGTTTGCGAGTACAGGTAGCCTACGGTTTGTTTGTTATTGGTCAGCGGGATCGCGCTTTCCAGTTCATCTGTTGTAAGTGATAATTGCTCAATTTTTCCTGCTCCAGCGGCGATGATCCCGTCTATTTGTACTACACTCAAGCCGCGCGATCCACCGGTCTGGTTGCCGCTTAATCCCTGGTGGCCCTGCCCCTGACCAACGGGTGTTTGCACGTTTTGATTCTCCAACAGAACATCGGCTCCTTCCCATGTGCCGTGTTCCCGGTAATAGGCTTCCAGGTCTGATACCAGGTCTTCCATGCCCATCAACCCGCCGCGAAACAGGTAAGCATGTACTTCTGCCTGGGCACTGGAGCGCATGGAGAGGGAAATGCCTAGCAACAGCACGGCAATTACCAGGGCAAAGGAAAGGAGGAAACGCATACGCAGGCTCATGTTTCACTCCCGGGAAAAGCGATAGCCAACGCCGAAGACGGTTTGGATGTAGAGCGGTTGTTTCGGGTCCACTTCCAGTTTGGCTCGCAGGTTTTTGATATGGGCATCGATTGTACGTTCGTAGCCTTCAAAGGCCTCACCCTGCGCAGCTTCCAATAACTGCATACGGTTGAAGACCCTTCCTGGCTGTTCAGTCAGCACCGCTAGTAAGTTAAATTCGGTTGGGGTCAGTTCAATCTCTTCCGTACCACGCTGCACAGTATGGGCATCCAGGTCAATGGTCAAATTATTCGCTCGTAGTACGCGCGCTTTCTCGGGAACGGCGCCGGAACGCCGCAGCACGGCTCGCACCCTGGCAACCACTTCACGCGGGCTGAAGGGTTTCGTCACATAATCATCCGCTCCCAATTCGAGGCCGATGAGCCGGTCTGTTTCTTCAACGCGGGCTGTCACCATGATGATCGGAGTATCAGATTTTCGTCGCATTTCGCGGGCTACATCGAGACCATCCATGCCGGGTAGATTCAGATCAAGGATCACCAGATCGGGCCG
>JAIOTF010000301.1 GCA_021107195.1 Anaerolineaceae bacterium
CGTTTCTTAACCCTGCCATTGATATGTGCCGCTATCATGCTTTCACAACTTGATTTTGAAAAAGTTGCCACTCCCGCTTTCCTGGTTTTGAGCAGTTTGCTCGTTCTAACCGCCATCAATGTACCCAATCCCACGGTTCGATTAAACGACCTTGGACCAATCGACTCAGGTCCAATCCATATTGGCGAAAACGGCATACTGAATGAACGCTTGCTGTACTATGGCGGCACTGGCCTGCTTAATGCTCGCCGGAATGATGAATTACCTAATTTTTATTGGGGAATCGACGGAGAGCGTTCCCGCAATGCACAAGACCCCTTGATCGAACGGTTGGGGATCGGTCTCTTCGGTTACTCTGCTGGCCCAAAAGTCTACATCCTGGATCGTCTCGCCCTCGCCGATCCACTCCTCTCCCACCTCCCCATGCGCCAGGATACAGATTGGCGAATAGGTCACTATGAACGCATGATTCCAGATGGATATAAAGAGACGCTGCAATTGGGGAAAAATGTTATTGAAGATCCTGATCTTGCGTTCTTCTATGACAAGCTCGCCCTCATCACGCGCGGAAGTCTGACCAACCCACAGCGCTTGCTCGAGATATGGAAAATAAATACCGGCCAATATGACCATCTCATCCATGCAGATCGTTACCAATATCCAACAATGCAACAATTAAGCCTTGCAGAAGTATCCAGCCTGCTGCCGCAGACAACTGGTTGTGACCAGGCAGGCCCGATAATCATGGACGACAGCGGCATCGAGCTACATCTACCTGAGGCCAGCCATGACCGCTGGCTCAACATATCTCTCGACCACGATGATAAATACAGGATCTTTTATTTTCTTGGGGATAAAAACCTGGCCATGCAATCCATACCCACCGCTTATTTGCCTGAACCTGGTGGAATTTCGCTTCGCACCATCAAAATACCAAATTCAATTGTCAAGAGCGGCTTCGACCGCATCAGGATCATTCCATTAACCACTGAAGACCAATCCTTCTGCTTAGGATATATTGATTTTATCCCTTAACCAAAATCAGGCAAGGATTATCTCCCTGCCTGATCTTTTTCTCCAATGTTGTTTTAATCCAGCAATCGTGCCAATTCAAACAATTCCATGTCAAGAGTCTTTTTATGTGCAACCACCTCTGCCAATGGGGTTGTTGCAATTGCCCCGTTGATCCATCCCGTCAAAACGCCATGCTCCCCGCCAATCAAGCAAGTAGCTGCAGCAGCACCGAGGCGGCTAGCCAGAATGCGGTCATATGCGCTGGGATCGCCGCCGCGTTGCACGTGTCCAAGGGTTGTTGAACGCAATTTAAAGCCAAGATCTTCGTAGTTTTCTTCAAAATACGCGGCCAGTTTCGCTGCATCATATTTGGCCCCTTCCGCTACTACGATGATCGCATGAGACTTTCCACGCTCATAGGCCGACTCGATAATTTCTCCAATTTCTTCGGGTTTAGTTTCAATCTCAGGGATCACGACTGCTTCTGCTCCACCAGCAATACCAGTCATCAATGCCAGATAACCGCAATCCCGCCCCATGACTTCAACCAGGAAAGCACGTTGATGTGAAGAAGCCGTGGTCTTCAAGCGATCCACTGCTTCCAAAGCAATATTCAAGGCTGTATCAACGCCTATCGTGACGTCGGAGCCATAAAGGTCATTATCAATTGTTGAAGCCACGCCAACAACAGGGAAACCCAGTTTTGCAATTTCATTAGAGCCCGTTTGTGAACCGTTACCACCAATTACCACCAGGCCATCTATTCCATGCTGGTTCAAACATCGCAATCCTTTTTTCCGTCCTGCCTCTGTTTTGAATTCAAGGCAGCGGGCACTTCCCAATATTGTTCCCCCTCGCTGTATAATACCGCCAACATTTCGTGCACCCATCTGAAAAAAATTATCATTTACAAGACCGTGGTATCCGTTCCGCACACCAAACACCTCGACACCACCTTCTATACCCGTACGCACAACTGCCCGTATAGCCGCGTTCATTCCGGGAGCATCTCCACCACTTGTCAGTACAGCAATCCGTCGCATATAACCTCCACAGGTTATTTTCTTTAGAAAATCGAATGAAAAAGACACTGAAATTCTATCACACGATGAATTATAAATCAGGGATTTCATCATCATTTTGTGTCTGAAATTCCTCCGCTTCAAAACGTTAAGAAAATGGTAAAATCTAGAAACTGGTGACTTTCTTTCCCAAGCACGCATGATCAAGGAACGAAATGAAAGAATACCGAATCACTCAACATCCCATCCTCCCAATACCCGAACGAAAACACATCCACATCTACTGGCAAGGGCAGAGGCTAACCGCTTATCAAGGCGAAACGATTGCTTCTGCTCTTTTTGCGCACCACATCCATGTGTTTGGCCACCATCATAAAGATGGCAGCCCGCAAGGAATTTTCTGCGCCAATGGGCAATGTTCCCAATGTATGGTGTTGGTAGATAGCAAACCAGTAAAATCCTGTATGGAACTCGCAGCAGAGGGCCAACGCATTGAACCACTCGAGGGATTGCCAAATCTGCCACCGGCGACCGAAATTCCACACATGCAACCAGCGGCTCCATTTCAAGTGCCTGTTTTGATCATAGGCGGTGGTCCTGCCGGTTTATCCGCAGGCATTGAACTTGGCAAGCTTGGCATCCCCACCTTACTGGTGGATGACAAGCATCGACTTGGCGGAAAGCTGATTTTGCAAACGCACCGCTTTTTTGGCTCTTCCCGGGCAGTCTATGCCGGCACACGCGGCATTGATATTGCTACACTTCTCCAGGGGGAGCTGGAAAGCTACCCTATTGTCAAAATTTGGACAAACTCCACAGCGCTTGCGATTTTCAGCGACCGGAAAATCGGCGTACTCAAAGATGGCTCTTCCTATTGTTTAATTGAACCGCAGGTGCTGCTGGTGGCAGCCGGGGCCAGGGAAAAATTTCTCACTTTCCCTGGCAACACACTTCCTAGTGTCTACGGCGCAGGCGCATTTCAAACCCTTGTCAATCGAGATATGGTTCGTCCGGCTGATGATTTGTTCATCATTGGCGGTGGTAATGTCGGCCTTATAGCTGGTTATCATGCTCTACAGGCGGATATCCGCGTTGCAGGACTGGCGGAAGCACTTCCCGAATGCGGCGGCTATAAAGTGCACAAGGATAAATTAATGCGGTTAGGCGTATCGATTTATACCTCTCACACTATTCTTAGTGCAAATGGCCGGGATCATGTCGAATCTGTAACAATTTCAAAGATTGACTCTGCCTGTAAGCCAATCGCCGGGACTGAGAAAACCTTCGATTGTGACAGTATTCTGATTGCCGTTGGGCTGGATTCAATCAATGAGTTCTATACAAAAGCCCGGCAATTCGGCTTGCCTGCTTTTTCCGCCGGGGATGCCGAGGAAATTGCTGAGGCTTCTGCTGCTATATTTTCTGGTCGCATTAAAGGAATAGAAATTGCCCGGTTTTTAGGATTTCCGGCAAATCCAATACCTGAAGATTGGTATTCAATCATGGAAATCCTGAAGTCCAAGCCTGGTAAATTGCATGCCGAATCCCGGCTCGCTTTCCATCAGAGTGTCTTCCCAATCCTGCATTGCTTTCAGGAAATTCCATGCGATCCCTGCACAACGCTCTGCCCGAAGGGTCTGATCACCTTGCATACCAAAGACATTCGCTCCGTCCCTGAATTTAACTTCGAATCAGATAATTGCATCCATTGTGAAAAATGCGTGGCCGGCTGCCCAGGGCTGGCAATAACGCTGGTTGACTACCGCAATGATCCACAACAACCAATCGTGTCACTCCCCTTTGAATTCAATCAAGACGTTATACCCTCTCTCAACGAAGTTATCACACTGGATATCGAAGGAAATGTCCTGGGCATTAATCCCGTTTTGAAGATCAAACGTATCCCCAAAAACGACCGTACGCTGATTCTGCATATTCGGGCGCCAAAAGAATACGCCAACAGGATCGCGGGCATCCGCATCCAGGATCCTGTTCCACCAATAATCACACCGAACCTCATATCGAATCTTTCAGACGAAGCCATCGTCTGCCGCTGCGAACGTGTATCAGCGGGAGAAATTCGCAGCTTGATTCGTGCTGGCTGCCGTGACATAAATGAAATCAAGACCATTTCCAGGGCAGGGATGGGGGCTTGTGGCGGGAAAAACTGCACATCGCTTATAAATCGCCTGTTTCGAGAAGAAGGCATTCCCCTTTCAGAGGTAATAGCCCCAACAAACCGCCCTCTTCTAACAGAAGTCCCGTTGGGCATTCTGGCTGGCATCGATGAGGCAAAACAAAATGAGTAAAAACTCATCAGACATTTTTGACGTTATCATTATTGGTGCCGGTTCCATCGGCGTACCTTTGGCATTATCTCTCTCGTCCGCCGGGTTAAAAACCCTCGTTCTCGATCAAGAACACAGCGTTGGTCAGGGATCGAACAAAAAAGCGATCGGCGGTGTGCGCGCAACCCATTCCGATCCAGCCAAAATCCGCATCTGCCTCCGTAGTCTGGAAATCATGCGAAACTGGCAAACCACATATGGTAATGATATTGAATGGCAGCAGAGGGGATATTCCTTTGTAGCCTACCGGCAACAAGAAGAACGTACATTGAAAGCTCTTTTAGTCAAACAACATCAGCTTGGCCTTAACATTGACTGGCTCGACACACCCGACCTTCTCGAAGTTGCCCCCGACCTCAACCAACGGCATTTGCTGGGTGGTACTTTTTCACCAAACGATGGCAGTTGCTCCCCTCTGCTTTTTCTTCACGCGTGTTATCAACACGCCATTCGCTGCGGCGCGCAATTCCACTTCAGTGAAAAGGTCACAGGGTTTAAATTCGCGCAAAACAAGATTGCCGGCGTACAAACAAATCAATCAGATTATCGAGCGAAAATCATCATCAATGCAGCTGGTGCGTGGGCAGCCCAGGTGGCAAATCTCGCCGGGATTTCGATTCAGGTGCATCCTGATTCGCACGAAGCCGGTATAACTGAACCGGTAAAAAAAATTCTCATTCCAATGATCGTTGACATCCGCCCTGTCTCTTCCTCCGCCAATTTTTATTTTTACCAGCACAAAACCGGTCAAATCATTTTTTGCTTAACACCCTCTCCTAATATCTGGGGGTTTGATCAGCAAGAAACCAGTGAATTCCTGCCATTGGCGGCACAGCGGATGTTAGCCCTCGTGCCGCGTTTCAAGAACATCCGCGTACGGCGAACCTGGCGTGGTTTATACCCCATGACCCCGGATGGATTCCCAATCGTTGGCTGGAGCAAAGAAGTTGAAGGTTTTTTCCGTGCTGTTGGTATGTGCGGGCAAGGACTGATGCTTGGCCCAGGCTTGGCGGAATTGATTTGCCGGATCGTCACAGAAGAACCTTTACCAGAAGACCAGGAAACATTATCCTACCTCTCCCCTTACCGTAAGTTTGATTCTGAAGAAAAACTAAAATAAATCACACTTCAAGGGACCCCACAGAAAACCATAAATTTCCCTTCTGCCTTGAATTATTTACGAAGGGGGGATTATACTAATTACACACCTGATTCATGCGCTCACGTGTGGATCATACTGAGGACAAGTATGAAATTTGAATCTTTAATGAAAAATCTCCCTGCTGAATACGGGGGCATTGACCGCGAAATGATTACGCGCGCCTATGAATTTGCTAAAAAGGCGCATGAGGGGCAAAAACGCGCTTCCGGACAGCCATACATCACACACTGTGTTGCAGTAGCGAACATCCTGGCCGAGTTAAACGTTCCTCCGGTGATCGTCGTCGCCGGCCTGTTACACGATACGGTTGAAGATACACCGGTCACACTTGAAGATGTAGCAAATGAATTCAGTGAAGACGTCGCCAAATTGGTCGACGGTGTTACCAAACTATCCAATCTTCCCCAAGTCGCCCGAGATAACCTCCATCAAATTGAAACCCGTAAATATGGGGACGGCCATGATATTTTCAATTCAGTCCCCGAAAACGGAGAATCCCATGCAGATAAAGGATTGCGCTCCAGTCAAGCGGACTTAAAAAAAGAAACGCTTCGCAAGACACTCATGGCAATGGGCGACGACGTCAGGATTGTCTTGATCAAATTGGCAGACCGCCTGCATAATATGCGCACTTTGAGCTATGTGCCTGAACATAAGCAGAAACGCATCGCCCAGGAAACGCTC
Organism: Anaerolineaceae bacterium; assembly: GCA_021107195.1. Lineage (GTDB taxonomy): Bacteria > Chloroflexota > Anaerolineae > Anaerolineales > Anaerolineaceae > SMBSF63. The sequence goes on from JAIOTF010000301.1 coordinate 6,231, forward strand.
GATATCTTCGCTCCGCTGGCAAACCGTTTGGGAATCTGGCGAATCAAATGGGAGCTCGAAGACCTCTCTTTCCGCTATGTGCAGCCGAAAGAATTCAAGAAAATCGCTGAAAAACTCTCTGAACAACAAATCAGCAGAGAAGAAGAAATTAATAATATCGTCACCCGCCTTCAAACAGTGATGCGTCAATCGCAGATCGACGCAGAAATAACCGGCAGGCCCAAGCATATCCACTCAATCTATCAAAAAATGATAGAAAAGGACGAACCCTTTGAAATGGTCCGTGACCTACGGGCTGTACGGCTGATCGTCAAGGACATTCCCACTTGTTACATGGCTTTAGGTGTGATCCACACACATTGGCGGCCTATTCCACATGAATTTGATGACTATATTGCTGCGCCCAAAGACAATTTCTACCGCTCATTACATACTGCCGTTTTCTACGATGACAGCAAACCGCTGGAAGTCCAAATCCGTACATTGGAAATGCACCAGGATGCCGAATATGGTATTGCTGCCCATTGGCGCTATAAAGAAAAAGGCCGCCGGGATGAACTCTATGAGCAGCGCATTAATTATTTCCGCAAACTAATGGATTGGCGGCGGGACGTGGAAGATGCCGAAGAATTCGTCAGTGGCATGAAGAGTGATGTCTTTGAGGATCGAGTCTATGCTTTCACCCCGCAGGGCGATATCATTGATCTCCCGTCCGGCTCCACACCAATCGATTGTGCCTATCATGTACATACTGAGATTGGTAATCGTTGCCGTGGTGCAAAGATCAATGGCAAATTGGTGAGCCTCGATCACATCCTCAAAACAGGCGATATGGTCGAAATTCTGACAGCAAAACAAGGCGGCCCCAGCCGGGATTGGCTGAACGCAAACCTCGGCCTGGTCAATACCCAGCGCTCACGTTCCAAGATCCGTCAATGGTTCAAACGCCAGGATCGCGAGATAAACATTGCCACCGGGAAAAACGAGCTTGAAAAAGAGCTTGCCCGCCTGAACATGGGCGATGTTGATTTAGATAGCCTGGCAAAGCATTTCGATCTTCGTGCTGCGGAAAATCTGTATGCGGCAGTTGGCTGCGGTGATATTTCCATTAAGCGTATCATCAACAAGTTGAGCGATCTCGAAGAAGAAACTCGTCCCCTGCTGCCTGAAATCAAAACCGGCACAAGCACACAACAAGACAAGAATGCGGTAAGTGTTCTGGGACTGAAAGGCTTGTTAACCAGTTTTGCAAAATGCTGCAACCCCTTGCCTGGTGATGAAATTGTTGGCTATATCACCCGTGGCCGAGGAGCGACGATCCACCGCCGCGATTGCCCTAATATTTTACGAATGATGGACAAAGATCGTGAGCGGATCGTCAAAGTAACCTGGGGAGAACCGCAAAAAACCTTTCCTGTATCCATGGAAATCAAAGCCTACGACAGGCAGGGACTGATGTGGGACGTTTACAACATTTTATACACCGAGGGAATTAACATTCTCGCAAACAATCAAAAGATCGCCCACAATATTGCAACGATCAACATGACTCTGGAAGTGCGTGACATCGCCCAGCTCTCGATGATCCTTACCCGCATTGAAAATTTACCCAATGTGCTAGACGCCCATCGGCTGAAACCCGGATAATCCACTCACAAAAAGAGAATACTATGGAAAATGCAATTGTTATTGACCACTTGAAGAGAATCTACACCCCGCGCATGGGCGTTTTTCGCCGCACTACCAAGAAAATCATAGCAGTTGATGATATTTCCTTTAACGTAAAAACGGTGAGCTGTTTGGGCTTCTGGGCCTACTGGCGCTGGTAAAACAACGACTGTCAAAATGCTGGCTACCCTTCTCACGCCGAATGCCGGCTCCATCCAGATTCTCGGCTTTGATGTCGAAAAGTCTGCCCGCGAAGTACAAAAACGCATCGGCTTCATCTTTGGCGGTGAACGCGGCCTCTACTGGCGGCTTTCCGGCAGCGATAACCTGCGCTACTTTGGCAGCCTCTACCACGTTGAACCGAATGTGATGAAAAAACGCATCCCCTACTTGCTTGAACTGATCGGTCTCAAAGACCGCGGCAACGAGCGTGTCGAGGGATACTCCAGAGACATGAAGCAGCGCCTGCACGTTGCCCGCATCCTCCTGCATGATCCCATGGTTTTGTTTCTCGATGAACCCACCATCGGGCTTGATCCCGTAGGCGCCAGAGAATTTCGCCAGGTGATCAAAAACCTCCAATCCGAAAAGAAAACCATCTTGCTCGCAACCCATTACATGTTTGAAGCCGATGCCCTGTGCCAGCGCGTTGGTGTCATCAACCACGGCCGGATCATCGCCCTGGACACACCAGAGGCCTTGAAGCAGGATGTCAGCGACCTCTCCGTCATCGAAATTGAAGTCTTCGGCATTCCTGAAACCGTATTGGAACAAATCCGTCAGGAATCAGTCGTAGACTCCGTGGCGGTTGAAAACCGGGAGCAAAAACAGGTCTTGCTAATCCAATCCCGCCAGGGAGCCGAAGCTGTCCCGGCGGTGATGAATGCCTTAACCGGCCTCCGGGTAGGCAAAGTACTCGTCCGCGAACCTACCCTCGAAGACGCCTATGTGCGTCTTGTGGAAGAAAGCCAATGAGCAAAACACGTTCCTTTTACATCAGCCACGTCAGGCCAGCCCTGACAGTTGCCCGTATGACGTTCAGTCAGAATGTGATGGATAGCTTTGTCATCTTTTCCATTCTGGTGCAACCCATGTTGATCGCCTTGCTCGCATTGTGGATGCTGAAAGACAAAGGCAGCGGTTATGCTGTTTTCGTTGTCGTCGGCAGCGGCATGACCGGCCTATGGAGCAGCCTGCTCTTCATCTCTGGCAACAGCATCAACAGCGAACGCTGGTCCGGCACCCTCGAAACCCTGGTTGGCGTGCCGACATCACTGGGAACGATTGTCTTCGGAAAAAGCCTTTCAAACGTCACCCAATCATAAATATCAATGATCATCAGTTATTTATTAGCCGCGCTCTTCTTTTCCTACAATTTGACCATCGCGCAGCCCTTGCTATTCATCATTTCCCTGCTGCTCACGGTTTTTGCCTTCATCAGTTTCGGCCTTATCATCGCCCCAGTTTTTGTGATGAACCCCAGCGTGCAGCGCTGGCAAAACGCAATGGAATTTCCTGTGTACATCCTCAGCGGCTTCCTCTTCCCCATTGCCCTGCTCCCTGGCTGGACAACGCCCCTGAGTTACCTGTTACCCCCTTACTGGGCCGCCCGCGCCCTGCACAGCACCTCCCAGCGGCACAGGAACGATTCAAGAGGTTTTGCTGGCCTGGGGCATGATGCTTCTCTTCAGTATCATTTACCTTTTTATCTCAACTCTTCTCTTCAAGAAAATGATCACCAAGGCCCGCAAAGACGCTACTCTGGATATGAAATAGCGATGAAAAAACTACTTACTAATCTTCGGCTTTTCTGGCAGGGAACATTACTCTCTTACATCGCCCTGTTCGCGTGGCTCAGCCCGATGACCTATCTCGCTTCCAAAGTCGTCATGCCATTGGCACAAATTCTCTTCTTCACTTTCCTGGGCATGTATGCCACTGGCGCGGATAATGTTGATTTCTACGTCATCGGCAACGCCATGCAAATCACGGCCATCAGCGGCATTTACGGCGTCACCATGAGCATCGGCGGCGACCGCTGGAACGGGACCCTGCCCTATCTCTTCGGCACGCCAGCCAATCGTCTGGTGCTCTTCCTCGGGCGTGCTTTCATTCACATCATTGACGGTATGTTAGGCGTTGTCATTGGCCTCACCTGGGGCACGCTCCTGCTCGGCCTTGATTTTTCCCAGACGAATCTGGCCGCTCTTGGACTAACCATCTTCGTCACCACTCTCAGCACCTCCGGTCTGGGATTACTGATGGGCTGCATCAGCCTCATCACCACCAATGTCATGTTTGTCAACAACACAGTCTACTTCTTACTGCTCATCTTCTCCGGTGCAAATGTGCCCCTGGACACCATTCCATCCTGGATGCAAATCTTCGGCCAGGCCCTCCCATTGACCCGCGGCATCGCTGCTGCCCGCCTGATCATCGCCGGCGCACCATTCAGCGAAATTACACCACTCGTCCTCGGCGAACTCATCATCGGCCTCATCTACGCCCTGCTCGGCTACCAGCTTTTCCGTGTCTTCGAAATCAAAGCCAAGCAACACGGCACCCTCGAAACCATTTGACAAACCCACCCCTTGTCAAAGCGGGGACTTTATTCGCAAGGGCGACACCCTCGAAATCTACGGCAGCGGCTCGCTGGACTTTGGCTACCTGGGCGGGATGTATGACGCCGGTACGGGGCTGATCTACATGGGTGTTGGGCGCTACTATGACCCAGCCATGGGGCTCTTCCTGACGCGGGGAGCAAACCAGGGGCAAAGTAATCCTTACAAACCGGGAGCCTTTGATCCGGCGGGGTGATGATTGCTCCATTGGGGTTATTGGGCCTGGTGCTTGGGAGAAAAAAGAAACGCGGCAAGTGGAATGGATTCATTGTGCTGCTGGTGGTAGGCGTGGTTATGGGGATGAGTGTGTCAGCGTGTGAGCCACCAAGTCCAACTCCATCGCCAGCACCACAAATTCGCTATTTTTGGCACTTTCCCTCAACTACACATTAATAAACAAACCCTCCCGATTGCTCGAGAGGTTTTTGGCTGGGGATGAAGGAGTCGAACCTCCACATACGAATTCAGAGTCCGCTGTCCTACCATTAGACGAATCCCCAACAGCGGAAGAATTTTACCATGTCGATATTTATTTGTCCAGTTTTGCCTTAAAACAGAGGTTTGAACAAATAAAATTTTCACTGAGCTTATCCGTCAATCTCCCGCAACAAAGCAATCCCTTGCATAATGCGCTCTATGGATTTTTCTTTGCCGATGATCTCCATGCTTTCAAAAAGCGGGGGGCTCACTTTTTGTCCGGTGACGGCTACACGCAATATACCGAACACCTGCCCTGCTTTCAGCCCCAGTTCTTCTACCAAATTCCGCAAGGGTTGTTCGAGTGCTTCAACATCAAACACCGTCAAGCCTGCAATGGTCTTCAATGCTTCTTCCAATACATCAGCAGATTCATTGGCAGTCAATTTTTTACCAACCAAATCCTCCGGCAGTGGAACGACATCTTCCCTGAAGAAAAACGCTGCTTTTTCGACCGCTTCGTCCAACGTCCGCATCCGTTCCTGAAGCAATGGCGTAATGTTCAACAACAATTCATCATCTGGATCATAACCAGCTTTGACAAAGAATGGCTTTATTCGTTTCGCCAGGTCGGAAACACTCAAATTGCGAATATGCAAACCGTTGAAATGGTCCAGTTTCGTGAAATTGATCGCCGCCGGAGATGGATTGACTTTTTCAAATGAAAATTTTTCGATAAGGTCTTGCATTGAAAAGAATTCTGTATGGTCATCATAACTCCAGCCCATCAATGCGATCCAATTTACCAATGCTTCCGGTAAATACCCCATATCCTCAAAATCTTTGACAAATATCGAACGTCCGTCCTTCATCAACTGTCCGGCCTCGCGTTTGCTCATCTTGCCTTTGCCGGAAGGCTTCAGGAAAACTGAAAGATGAACAAATTCAGGCTCCTGCCACCCAAAAGCACGGTAGATCATCCCGTGAAGGGGAAAAGTGGGCAGCCATTCTGCCCCGCGCACCACATGCGTGACCTTCATCAGATGGTCATCGACAATAACCGCCAGATGATACAACGCCAAACCATCTGATTTCACCAGGATGTAATCATCAATCTTCCTGTTCTCTACTGTGATGTCTCCGCGCCGCATATCATGCACGGTTGTTGTCCCCTCGCGCGGTGTCTTGAAGCGCACAACGTGTTTTTCACCAGCCTCGATTCTGCGGTCAGCCTCAGCCAAAGATATATCCCGACAAGTGCCATCATAATGCGCATCTTCCTTGCGGGACTGCTGCTCTTCCCGTACTTTTCGCAACCGCTCAGGCGTGCAAAAACAATAATAAGCATGCCCATTTTCTACCAATTGTCGGGCGTATTTCGCATACAACGCTTTTCGTTCTGATTGGCGATAAGGGCCGTAAGGACCGCCAACATCAGTACCTTCCTCCCATTCCAGACCAAGCCAGCGCAAACCCTTCATCAACTCTTCTTCAGCACCTTCCACAAACCGCTTGCGGTCAGTATCCTCAATCCGCAAAATGAACTGGCCGCCGGTCTGCCGGGCAATCAAATAATCATACAAAGCCGTTCTCGCGCTCCCTAAATGCATATGTCCGGTTGGGGATGGCGCAAATCGTACTCGTGCTGGTTGGTTCAGTTCGCTCATAAAAACAACTCCGTTTTTAAAATTCCAATACTTTGTGACGGGCAGCCACGCTCTCCACTAATCCTAATCCTAAAGACAAGGATAGTAAGGAGCTGCCACCATAACTAATGAATGGCAATGTCAAACCAGTTACAGGGATAAGATTCAAATTCACACCAACATTCACCGCTGCCTGAAAGAACATCAAAACGCCTACGCCGTAGGCGATTAAAGCACCATACAGATCGCTTGCCATGCGCGCCGTCCTGAAACAGCGGTAGATCACGAATCCAATTAAGGCCAATATCAATACCGTGCCAACAAAACCAAACTCTGCCGACATTGCCGAAAAAATGAAATCTGTATGACGAACTTTCAAATACCGAAGTTGTACCTGAGTACTATGACCATATCCCTGTCCAAACCATCCCCCTGAACCTATGGTAACCAGTGCCTGATCCACATTATAAGTGTTCCCATGCCTCGCATTCGGATCCGGGAAGAGGAATGTGATCACTCGCTGCTGCTGATATTCTTCCAGAAATGGAAAGGCTGCAAATGGCGTGAGCACCCCTGCGGCTCCAAACCACCACAGAAATTTCATCGGCAGTCCACTCAACCAGATCAAAGCAAACCAAAGTACAAATATCACAATTGATGTACTTAAATTTGGCTGCAACAAAATCCAGGCAACAAGACCGAAGGTCAACAACAAGCTCGTTGCAATCCAGCGAAGATCATGCTTTTGATCCTGATGGGTGTGGAAATAATTCGCCAGAACCAGAATAATAACAATCTTTGCAAATTCAGAAGGTTGAATATTGAACAATCCGGTTTCAATCCACCGCACAGAACCAAAGGTGACCGCACCCAAAACAAAAACGGCACCCAAAAACAAGAACATAAATATATACATGATGTGGCTGATGGAAGCCCAATAATGGTAATCGATCATCGAAAGACCAATAATGATCACCAACCCTATCAAGTCATAAATGATTTGGCGTTGTACAAGGCCTGCCAATACAATATTTCCTGCAATGGCAGACCTTATCATCAAAACGCCAAACACACACAAGAAGGCAACGCTTCCGAACAGCAAAAAATCAAAGTGCCGCCAGAATTCTCTTTTCATACCTCTAATTATCCAATTTTTCGCCGCGTTGAGGATTTTATCGGAATATCTGCAACCAGGCGCTGCTCTCTCCCGTCTTGTGTAACAGCGATCCGAACTGCTTCAGGATCAATCGCAATGTAACGAGAGATCACTTCCATAAGCTCATTCTTCAAGTTGTTCACAGCCTTTGGTGTAAGGTCAGTGCGGTCGTGGATCAACACCAATTTTAAACGCTCTTTTGCTGCGTTTGCACTTCTGCCACTCCTCCTGGATCGCCAAGCAGCCACGTCAGTCTCCTCCCGATCTTAACATGTTCGACAATTTCTGAAAAATGTCTTTTCTCTCATCCAAATCCAAAAATGGAACCTCCTGCCCCTGCAAACGTAGCGCAACGTTTCGAAATGCCTGTCCGGCTTTTGTTTTCGCCTCCATCACAACTGGTTGTCCCCGGTTAGTGCTGACAACTACAGACTGATCCTCAGGCACAATCCCAACCAACTCAACCGCCAGCAATTCGACGACGTCCTCTGCAGTTAACATATCCCCCCGCTTCACCAATTCCGGGTTCAAGCGGTTGATCACTAATTTTGCCGGTCCTTTTTCTTCGGCCTCTACCAAACCTATGATCCTGTCTGCATCGCGAACGGCCGATACTTCTGGATTCGTTACGACCAGAACTATGTCTGCCGGCGCAAGCGCATTTCGAAAACCACGTTCAATGCCCGCTGAAGAATCAATCAACACCCAATCAAACTCATCCCGAAGTTGATCACACAGCCTCACCATATCGCTTGGAGAAACAGATGATTTATCACGGGTCTGTGCTGCGGGGATGAGATAAAGTTCACTCATGCGCTTGTCACGGATCATGGCTTGGCGCAAACGACACCGGCCTTCAATTACATCCACCAAATCATAGACAATGCGATTTTCTAAGCCCATCACAATATCCAGGTTCCGCAGGCCGATATCTCCATCAATGCAAACCACTTTTTCGCCCAGTTCTGCCAGCGCAATAGCCACATTTGCAGTCGTTGTTGTTTTTCCAACGCCGCCTTTTCCTGATGTGATTGTAACGATCGTTGCTGTCATCTTCCTCTCTCTTTTTGCTTCCATTCCTGAAATACGATCTGTCCACCCTGAATCAATGCGATCTCAGGCAGAACATGCTCTTCTGGCTTCAGAGGTAATGCACCAATCACTTCATCGATTCTCAACTGCTTAGGTGACATTTCCAAAGCACAAATTACTGCTGTCTTGTCTCCATCTACGCCAGCGTGAACGGACCCACGCAGTCTACCCCACACCACAACATTGCCACCAGCACTAACTTCAGCTCCGGGGTTAACGTCGCCAATCACGACGACATGCCCCGCAGATGAAACTTTGAATCCAGAGCGCAGCGTTCGTTTTACCAACATCGCATTATCACCAGACAAAGATGTGCTCCGTGCGCGAATCACTCTCTCAGGTTTTGGTGTTGAAATACGCGTTGCCAATCCCAACATCTGGGAAGTGCGTTCTGTCGTCGGGGAATTGCTGAGCAAGGCCCACAAGGAAACACCGCTGTCAGACAGCTTGTCTCGCAGTATTCCCATATCTGCTGCGTGAAGAATATGGTTTCCCACATCCAAAGCAACCCTGGCGCCTTGAAAAAAGGCGGAACGTTCCATAATTTGCTGAAGCAATTCTTCTTGAACAACAGGCCACTCACCCTCGCCCAAGCTGATCAACAGCCCATCACGGATTCCCTTGATTTTGATAGTTACTTTTTTCTCTTCAACCATTTCATCACTTTGCATGGATTATTTCCGCCAATGCCAATTATAGCAGGGTTATAGCCGCGTTACTGACCTGCAGTTGTGGTATCGATCGCCTTAAGTTCAAAATAACCTTCCATGACCTGACGAACGATCGGGCCGGCAACCGTGGAACCCTCTCTGCCGTTGTAAACGAATGCCAGAACAACAATTTCCGGATCGTCATACGGCGCATACCCTACATACCAGGCATGGGCAGGCCAATTGCCAGGCTTACAGAGATCTTTAGATTGCGCAACGTTATCACAATACTCAGCCGTTCCGGTTTTTCCTGCTGAAGGGATTGACATCCCCGCAAACTCTTTCGAAGCAGTACCAGACGGCGGATCGGTCTTGGCCACTACCATTCGCATTCCCTCTTGTGCCAATTCGATCACCCAGGGTTCCACAACTTTCTTCTCGCCTGTGGGAAAATTATCTTCATCATAGACATTGATCAACGGGTCTTTGGTGATATCCCAAACCAATTCAGGCGTGAAGGGCTCTATCACATTGTTTTCTGAATCCAGTACCTGATGCACCAAAGTTGGGCGCATATATTTCCCATCATTCGCAAGAATTGCAAAAGAAGTCAATACCTGCAGCGGCGTAGAAAGAACATAACCTTGTCCCATTGATGCAATATATGTGTCGCCGGTTGACCAATTCTCACCAACATTGATCCGTTTCCAGGTTGGGTCTGGCACCAAGCCGTTGGTTTCGCCTGGCAGTTCTATTCCTGTAATTTCGCCGTACCCCAATGCTCGAGAATAATCAGCCATCAGCCATATTCCCAATCCCTCGGGCACCTCTTCTTTAAATCCACCGCTGACCTTATAAAACCACACGTCACAAGAGTAAGCGAGCGCATGCACAGCGTCTACCAATCCGTGGCCGGTATCTTCCCAACACACATACTCCCGCGGCGTCCCCGGATCGTTTGGTGTAAATTTCTGCGTGATCGTGATCTGACCGGCTTCAGGACAAAGTAATGTTTTTTGAGGGGCAACAACCCCTTCATTCATCACGCCTATCCATGGCCCCATCTTATACACCGATCCAGGAGGATGTTCTGCCGAAATTGCATGGTTAAATAATGGGCGCTTCTGGTCACGGGTCAATTGCTCGTAATAATAAGACGGGATAACCCGAGCCATGCGGTTGTTTTCATAGCTTGGGTATGACACCAATGAAAGGATCTCCCCAGTCTTCGGGTTCATTGCAATTGCAACGGCGACACTCATCTGTTCTTCACCCAAGTATGCATTCCATCCTGCCAGCTCTTTCTTGACCACATTCTTGGCGAGAGATTGCAACCGTGTGTCAATAGTCAATTCTAAATTGTTCCCTGCAACGGGATCGACAGGAGGTTCGAGATCGCGCAGTTCCTTGCCAGCCACATCCACTTCTACAACCCGCAAACCGTTGTTTCCCCCCAGCAATTCCTGTAATGAAAATTCAACACCCGCGTACCCAACCTTATCGCGATTAGGAATAAAGCCTTGTGCACGGAATTCTTCTTCCAGTGAAGCCGGAATTGGTCCTAAAAAGCCAATCACCTCAGCCGTCAATTCGCCCGTCGGGTAATCCCGCACCGACTCCACCTCAACTGAAACGCCCGGCCAATCATTTGCCTTCTCGCGCACGTGCATCGCAATTTTCTGGTCAACATCGCAGACAATAGGTACGCCATCGTATGGCGCATTCGTATCCTGAATAAAAACGATCTGTGATATCCCCAAATCGGTATCACACGGCTTAAACAAGCGTACAGATTCATCGTCAAGTTCACCAGTGCTGACTGGTACGCCAACCAGTGGTGAAAGCTCACGGTATATATTCTGAATAGCACCTTCATCCGCAGGTAACAATGCAGGCGTGATTACCACATTGAAAGAAGCGACATTGCGCGCCAATACAAAACCATTGCGATCATAGATGACCCCTCTTTGTGCCGGAATGTTAAGTTCAGTAATACGATTCTCTTCAGCGCGTGCGATGAATTCATCACCGCGTATGATCTGTATATTGAACAAATTAACCACATAATATAAAAATACTATCGCCGCAATTGCAATGACCAAGGTCAATCGCCAGCCCTCAAAATTTGTATGGACCCTTTGATTCTCGTTCACGCTTCATCCTTTAATGGGTAAGCCCAATCCGCAAAATCAATAAACAAAAAATGGATCGGCAGTGAAATCATCAAATTCAGCAAAATTGTTGGCAAAATGATCTGGGAAAAAGCGTTCTGAACCTCAAACGCCGCTCCTCCAAAAGTTAAGTCTACGATCGCAATTCCAGCCATCAACAATGTGCCAAACAGAATGGAGATGAACATGGCTAAAAGCGGCGTCTGCCATACCCGTTTTTGCAAATACCTGGCAAAGCCCGTGATCGCAATGTAGCCTGCCAAAACAGCACCGAACGGTAGTGCCGAAACAAAGCCAACCATCACCCCGGCCGCAATTCCCCAAATCCAGCTGGTTTTTACGCGCTCATTCAAAGCCCATGCAATGACAGCCACCAGCACGACATCAGGCGTGCCGTGCAGCAGTCTCAAATTGCTGAAAATGCCAATTTGCAACATCAATAATATAAACACAGAGAGAATAGCGAGAAGCTTATCCATAGTTTAGATTACGGTGCTGGCGTGGGAATAAGGGGAGCAATATCAACAGGGCGGAAATTAGCAATGACCAAAACAGCTCGCAGAGAAGTAAAATCCACTGCCGGCTGAACGGAAGCAGTTTGAAACAGGTCCGTCTCTTTCTTGCGAACACTGATCAATTGCCCAACCATCACATCGGCAGGGTAATTTGCACCCAAGCCTGATGACAAGACGAGATCACCTTGCTGCAGAATAATGTCCTGCGGGATCATTTCCAGGGTCAAATCGCCAGTGATCGAACCCGAGAGAAGCGCATCCGTTTGCGAGTTTTTCAAATGAACATTAACTGCAGAATTTGAGTCGGAGATCAATTGCACCCGTGCTGCACCTGCGGTTACTGCATCAATTCGGCCAACCAATCCTTGATCAGTAACAACGGGCATCCCGTGTCGGATACCATCATCTGATCCGTGATCAATGATCACGTAATGCAGAAACGGGCTGGGATCACGCCCCACAACAGCAGCAGCGATATACTCATTCTCGGGCCGCTCCCGTGCAAAATCCAGCAAAGCATAGAGAAGCTGTGCCTCCCTGAGCTGCTGTTGCAATTGCACAACCTGTGCTTGCAATTGAGATGCCTGGTTTTCAAGCTCGATATTGCGCTGGCGCAAACTCGCCACATCGCGCGGGACAGTCACGAAGTCATATACAGCCAGATAACGGCTCGACAACCAACGCTGCACACCAACCAATGGGTCGAGCGTTGTCTTTACCACCGATCCCAAATACCCGCTGGCTGCAAGCAGCAACAAACCAATAGCAACAAGCAGCAACAATCCTGTCTGCCAGTTGCGAGGCGATCGAATTTTCATATCAATGCACAGTTATTAGGGAGATTAACCTCACAAAATTCAACGGGGTCCCATTACTCATAATGTTCTTCTCCGCTCCAGCCCAACTAAAAACTGTTGGTACTGTTCGAGGTCTTCCAAAACCAGGCCTGCCCCGCGCGCGACACACGTCATTGGATCTTCCGCAACCCAAACACGCAGGTTAAGGTCATCCGACAGACGATCAACCAAACCTAACAATTGCGAACCTCCGCCTGCCAGGCAAATACCAGAATCAATAAGATCCGAAACGATCTCCGGCGGTGCTTCATCCATCGCATCCTTGATCGTTTCAATGATCACCTGCACGGATCCTGATACGGCCTCACGAATCTCTACACTGGATACTTCCACTGTATCCGGTAAACCGGTCACAAGATTTCGCCCGCGAGCGACCATTGTCTTTTCAGTCGGCAGCGGATAAGCAGAGCCAATCGTCATCTTGATCTGCTCAGCCATCCGCTCACCGATCAAGAGGTTATATTTATTCCGAATATACGTCAAAATGTCCTGATCAAGCTCATCGCCGGCTACACGCAGCGAGCGCGATACCACGATCCCGCCCATCGACATGATCGCCACTTCTGTTGTGCCGCCTCCAATGTCAACCACCATCGTGCCCCGCACCTCTGAGATAGGCAGTCCTGCACCGAGTGCTGCCGCCCGCGGCTCTTCGATCAAGAACGCTTCTCGTGCTCCAGCCGCCATAGCCGCATCATATACCGCCCGTCTTTCTACTTCTGTTGCGCCGGATGGAATGCCTACCACCACCCGAGGTTTTGGCATCGGGACGATCGTTTGTTGGTGTGCTTTAACAATAAAATATTCCAACATTGCTTTCGTGATCTCAAATTCCGAGATCACACCATCCCGCAATGGTCTGACAGCAATTACATTGGCTGGCGTACGGCCTACCATCTCTTTTGCTCGTGCGCCAATTGCCAGCGGTTTACGAGACCGCTTTTCAATAGCCACCCAGGATGGTTCGTTGATCACAATCCCTTTCCCTCGGACATTAACCAGTGTATTAGCTGTACCGAGGTCAATCCCGATATCCAGAGAAAATAAGCCAAGAAGCCAGTTGAAAGGGTTAAATGCCAGAGTGTTCTCCTGTGTCTGCCCAAGACTCGTTAAAATGGGCAATTTTCCGCCGAATTATACCATCAAGCGGGAAAAAGTCCCCACGAATAATATTATACACATGAAATTGGTTTTCTTTACATAATTTTGTCAAAAATAGCAATATTGAGATATTATTGAGGTTTTATTGGATTATTGGTATAATTTTGCTCGTCATACAGGCGGGCGTCGCCAAGTGGTAAGGCATTAGCTTCCCAAGCTAACATTCGCGAGTTCGAATCTCGTCGCCCGCTCTTTTGTCTTAATACGCAGCCTGTCGCGATTCTTGCATCATAGTCCTTAATCCTTGGTTCTTGATTCCTGTTTACCTCCCCTATTTTACCAACCTCGAAATCGCTCTGAACTCCTCAGTACCTGCTCGCTCCAACATCTTGAACAGGATCGATTCTACCGGCTCGATCACGCAGCCTGCCTGGCGCATTTCATCCAAAGCAAACTGCCAGTTGATCTTCTGTCGGCTGCAAACTGCGTCCCCGGCAACAAAGACCCGATACCCTCGTTCAAGCAGCTCCAGGGCTGTCTGCAAAACACACACATGGGTCTCCTGTCCACATAAA
>JAIOTF010000137.1 GCA_021107195.1 Anaerolineaceae bacterium
CAATTGAAGTATGCAGATCGTATTGGCGTTCGCTTTGCCATTATCGTGGGGCCAGATGAAGCGGCGCAAGGTCTGGTTACAATTAAGGATTTGAAATCGCGTTCTCAGGTACCTGTACCGCAAAAATTGATGGCTCAGAAATTAAAGGAAATGCTTGCGGAACAACCATCCGTGTGATAGAATTTGGTCTCGATATGGTGGCTGTAGCTCAATGGCAGAGCTCCGCACTGTGGATGCGGTGGTTGTGGGTTCGACCCCCATCAGCCACCCTATTAAGACCTGTAAATGCGCAGGTCTTTTTCTTTTTTGATCTTGATTTTTGTTAAGCTATCCTGGTTTTTCAGACGAGCAGGAAAACAAAGGATTGGATTGATTATGATAAAATGGAAATATTAAAGTGATTGGATAGGAAATTACTATTTTTTACATCTGATCTTAAGAAAACAATGAAAAATTGAGGAGAAGCCCATGCCTGAAGTAAAAACCATCGTTAATCACAAGGTGGGATTACACGCCCGTCCAGCCGCTACTTTCGTGAAGACAGCCAATCAATATAAATCCGATATTCAGATTACCAAGGAAGATCGTACGGTCAATGCCAAGAGTATTTTGAGTGTGTTGACTTTGGGCGTTAATCATGGCACAGAGGTCATGCTTCACGCGGAAGGCGAAGACGCTGATGCCGCATTGCAAGCTCTCGTTGCTTTGATCGAAGATAATTTTGGAGAGGAAGAATGATCAAGCTTGAAGGGATAGGGGCCTCGCGCGGGATTGCCATTGGTCCTGTTTTTCAATTTGAACGTGCTGAATTGATTGTTAGTCCCTGTGCGGTTACAGATACAGAAGCTGAAATTTGTCGTTTGAAAAAAGCCATTGAAGTTGCCGTGGAGGAACTGCAGCAAGTGCATGAGAAGGCACTTCAGGAAGCTGCGGCTAGCGAAGCGGAGATTTTCGAAGCGCATTTAATGATGCTTCAGGATCCAGAGCTTTGGGGGCAGATAGAAAAATCTGTCCGGGAAGATAAAATCAACGCTGAATTAGCTCTTGTCAATGTGACAAAGACATTCACGGAGATGTTGAAAGTAATGGAAGACGAGTATTTTGCGGCGCGTGCTCTGGATGTGCAAGATGTTTCCGACCGTGTGCTGCGAATATTGCTTGGGGTTGCAGAATCGCCAACCGAAGGACTGGAAGTGCCATCAATCATTTTTGCTGATGACCTGACACCTTCTGACACCATTTTGCTTGACAAGTCTTTGGTTTTGGGTTTTTGCACTGCTGAAGGTTCGGCTACTTCCCATTCCGCTATTCTGGCGCGCGGCCTGGGTTTGCCGGCAGTGGCCGGTGCGGGTAAGGCTGTCCTGGAAATTGCTAATGGTACACAGATGGTGCTGGATGGTGGAAAGGGTGTGCTTCTATTAGAACCTGACGCAGGCACTGTGCAAGTCTATCGCGCGCGGGCAGAGAGAGCGAAGTCTGTCCGTGAGAACGCACTAAAAAATGCGAGTGAACTTGCGGCGACCGCTGATGGGCGCACTGTTGAAGTTGGCGCCAATATCGGCAATGCAGATGATGCGCGATTCGCGGTTGAAAATGGTGCGGATGGCGTTGGTCTTTTGCGGACGGAATTCTTGTATCTTGAGCGAGCTGCTTTACCTACAGAAGATGAGCAGTATCAGGCTTACAAGCAGATTTTGGATGTGATGGATAAAGGGCCAGTCGTGCTGCGTACTTTGGATGCTGGTGGAGACAAAGAGATTGTATATCTGGATATGCCAAAAGAGATGAATCCGTTCCTCGGCGAACGGGCTATTCGCCTTTGTTTTGCGCATCCCGAATTGTTAAAAACCCAATTGCGAGCAGCGCTGCGGGCAAGCGTGGATCATAATTTGAAGATCATGTTCCCGATGATCGCTACCCTGGATGAAGTACGTCGCGGAAAAGCTATTCTTGAAGAATGCCGGGCGGAGCTTCTTGCTGAGGGGAAACAAGTTGCAGAAGATATTGAAGTTGGGATCATGGTGGAAATTCCTGCGGCGGCGATTATGGCGGATCAATTGGCGAAGGAAGTTGATTTTTTCTCGATTGGTACAAATGATCTTAGCCAATATACTTTGGCGGCTGATCGAACAAATGCCCGGGTTGCTCATTTGTCAAACGCATTTCAGCCGGCTGTGCTGCGTTTGATTCGGGATGTTATACGGGCTGCCCATGCCTATGACAAATGGGTTGGTATGTGCGGTGAGTTGGCTGGCGAGCCATTAGCTGCACCGATACTGATTGGTTTGGGCCTGGATGAGTTCAGCATGAGCCCGCCAATGGTTCCATTGATCAAGCAGATCATCCGAGGTTTGAACGCGGACGATATGCGCGGTCTGGCGAATGAAGCATTGAACCTTGAGTCGCCTGAAGAAATTAGGGCTCTAGTGAAGTCTCGGGTACCAATCGCTGATATTGCTACATGAAAACATTATTTTTTAGATGAAATTGGGAAGTCACAATTTGCGTGACTTCCCAATTTTAGTTTTAAGGCTCATGATAAACAAGCTGGCTGCCGAGGGGTTGTCCAGTTACATTGCTGACCATGGGACATTTGACTTTGAACAAGAAGAAAACATTATAAGGCGTTCCGCTCAATGATTCAAAATTGGCTTGACCTTTAGCGATGATCACGGGGGCGCTGTTGAGCAGGTTAAGGAATTCCTGACTTGAGCGCTGGGGAACGACACCAACTGCGTCTACTCCTGTGTTGTATATCTCAGCCAGGTGGTCGATGCCAACGGCAACGGCGTCTTCACGAATGGCATCGTTCAAAACAGGCCCGCCTTTTACCACATATCTGAGGTCTTTGTGGTTGATTGTTTCGATTAAGATGCGATCAAATACTGTCTCGCCTGCATTATCCGCCAGGTAAAGCACCCAAGGGGCTTTTTCGAGTTCCTCGGCCAGCCGAGCGGTATCATTGTGGGCTAAAGCTTCTTTAAGGTCTGATTGAATGTCTTCTTCGAGATTCAAACGATCTGTTACGGCAAAGTCGATCATGTTGCCGATCACAGAAATGCGTGTAGCCATCAAAAATGAATCTGAGGATTCCTCAACCAATTTCTTTAGCTGAGGGTAAAGATGCATGGCTTGCCTGGTGCTCGATTTTTTGACCTCGCGATAGGCATCTGAGGAATTTGTTTCCTCGCGGATCGCTCGATGTACGGCTTCGCTCATTTGTGGCGGTGTGGCATCAGGGAGAGCTGCGGAGAGAATTTCCATTGTGCGAATTAGAGTTTTTCGTTGGATTTCTTCATTTGCGCCGGTGAAACGGGCTGCTTGCAACGCCTGACGCATGAAACAAATATAACAATCCAGGTGGAGTTTCACTGTAGTAGCCTTTCAAAAATCAGATTTGTATTTCACGCGAGCATCATAACATAAAGCTCCCTGAGAGCAATGTATTATTTCTTCATAATGATCGCTTGAAAACCAAGCGACTGCCAGGATTGCAGGAAAACAGAATTGCTTCTCAGGTATATATTGCCGCCATCCAGGATAGTGATGCTGTTTTCAGAATAGCCAATCACCATCACGGTGTGTTCGTAGTGGGTGACGATTGTCCTATCACCTTCTGAATCGAAATATGGGATTGAGGATCCTGTTTCGACTAAACCAGTAACCCAGACGATGGCTGGCCGTCCAGCAGAGACTTCCTGTTTCAGGCCGTTCAGGGAAAACGGGTGCACGGCTTCAGCATTCAGCCCGTAGGCCTGCAATAGCTCTGCAACAGGACCAGCATGTACGCCGTACGGATTGGGTGGGATTTGACCCCATGTGCCCATTACGCTGCCAACAAAACCTTTATCGGGATTGTCCGAGAGCGGCAGCCGGTTCTGAAATTCATATTCATCAATGTGTGTGCCAAAATATGCTGCCCAGTCAGTTGCAGCGCTGGCTTCACAGCTCAGCGGCATTTTTTGTGTATCGCCGGTGATATCTGAAATGTGTGCTTGCGGGGGCGGATTCAGCAAGGCGGCAAAGGTTTGGGTATTGGTTGGGGTGAATGTGTTTGTGGGCGTAAAGGTGGGGGTTGCGGTTGAAGTTGGCGAAGGGGTAAGGGTCATTGTTGGGGTTGGTGTAAGACTGGGCAACGCGGTGGCAGTTGGCGGCAGCGGTTGAAATGGGGTCAAACTTGGCGAGGATGAGACAACCGCGAATCCCGCAACTTGTATTTCCGAAGGGGCTGGGTCGGCAGCGGCAGCGGCAACATTTGAGATGAAACGTTGCAGATACGGTGTTTTTTGCCATAGGAAAGCTGCACCAAAGATTGTAACAATGCCAATGAAAGTTAATGTAGCAAGCCACAACCAGACTTTTCGGTTTTGGGGCTGAGCTGAAGAGGTCTTTACCGAAGGCGGATGCGATTTCTTACCCTGAGTGCTGGTGAATTCTGCCAAGCGCTTTTTTGCTGCGAGGTTATTTGGCTGCGTTTTTAGCACCTGGTCCAGGCAGTAGGTAATCTGCTGCGGGTCATGCACCAAGTGTGAAAGCAGGAACCATGCGCGGGGATGGGCTGGATCAAGCTTCAATGCCTGTGTCAATGTGCGCTGGGCAGCTTCCCTGTGTCCGGTTTTGGCTTCCCGGAGCGCTTGTTCAACAAGCGAGTCGGCATTCATTTCATCCTGCCCGAGCTATTTGTTTGCCTCGTCTGACTGGGCAATTTGCAGCATCCCACCCAGAGCGATTTGAACCGTTGCATCTTCGCCGCGGTGATAGGCAGCGTCACCCCAGGCGGGTTTGATTTCCGTGGCCGTGCCGTCTGACGTGAACAATGCCGCAGTGCGCCAGCGGCGATATGTTCCCACAGTGAAGAGGGTGTCGGTTTCCATTTCGATATAGACAAGGCCGATCTTGGTCCAAAGTTCCCGGATATTTGAATCGCCGGGGGCATAGAATGCATCTGACGAAATTCCCAGGCCAATGGTTGGGGTGATTCCGTGCTTTTCGGCGGCTTCGACCAAAGCACGCGTCATGGAAAAATCAGGGACGGCAGGGTATTCCAGCGACAGGTAAGCATTGGCTGTGCCGCCAAAGCGAACCGTTCCGTTGGAGATGATGATATCCCCTGGTTTTTGGAAATCCTGGAAGACGCCACAAGAGCCGACTCGAAGGAAAGTGTCAGCGCCCATGTGGGCAAGTTCTTCCAGGGCAATGGCAACGGCCGGTCCGCCCATTCCGGTTCCAATGGCGGTCATGAAGGTATCCTGGTAATACCCGGACAAGACCACATAACCGCGATTTTCGAGGACGAGCTGACAATCGTTAAATTGCTTGGCGATCTTCCTGGCGCGTTTTTGGTCTCCCGGACAGAATACATACCTGGCGATATCTGATGGGTTGCAGGGCAGATGGTGTTCCATGTGGTTTCTCCTGATTGTAAACGGAATCAGAATTTGAATTGATGTAACGATTCAATGACTTTTTGTTGGTCTTCGTGTTCCAGGCCGTTGTGGAAAGGCAGGCGCAGGAGGGTGTCACTGATACGCTCAGTGACCGGGCAGTCTCCCGCTTCTCCGCCAAATTTCTTGCCCATGTCTGAAAGATGCAATGGGAGATAATGAAAAACAGTGTAAATCCCCTTTTCTTTCAGGTAGGATATCAATTTTTGACGGATTTCCAGCGAGGGAAGGATCATGTAAAACATGTGATACGCCTGATCACAGTGCCGTGGGATAAAGGGCAGTTGAACATTATTTAAAACAGCCCAATCCGTCAGCCCGTCATTATAGGTTTCCCAGATGTTTTTTCTTTTATTTTGAATCCACTTAAATTTTTCGAATTGAGCGTATAGCAGGGCAGCAAGAATATCCGAGAGAAGATAGCTGGAGCCGATATCGACCCAGGTATATTTGTCGACCATGCCGCGGAAGAAGCGGCTGCGATTGGTGCCTTTTTCGCGGATGATCTCTGCTCGGTCGACCAATTTAGGGTCATTAATCAGTAGAGCGCCGCCCTCTCCACAAGAGAAATTCTTGGTTTCATGGAAACTCTGGCTGGCAAGGCAGCCAAAGCTCCCCAGGTATTTGCCTTTGTATTTGCCAAAGAGGCCGTGT
>JAIOTF010000396.1 GCA_021107195.1 Anaerolineaceae bacterium
TTACTGACAAGTTCCCTTCCTATCACTCTTCAATTGTTAAGGTGCCGCCCAGCCTCCCCTGCTTCCCGTATAAAAAGCCCCGATGTCCCCTTCCCAGGGTCTCTTCATCGGCGCTCTCTCAGCGATCTCCATAGTATTATGACTGGAATTATTAATGATTTGCCTACAATGCAGGCAAAACCTGTCTCGCTCGTTTTTGAACGAGGGAATAATTGTATCCGCTTTCATTTCTACTGTCAAGCGATTTGTCAACCTGATTTCTGTTTTCAGAAAACTTGTTGATATTTCATTGCTTGCTGCGGATCAAATTATTATCGGTTTGCCCTGTCGGGCGAAACCGCCATTTCTCAATGGCTTGACGATTCTACCGCAATTTAACGATATGTCAAGCGATTCCTGAAAATTGGTTAAATCAAATCAACAAAGCCCAAAATACCAAAAAAAAACGGTTGTTCTAGGAACTCGATTCTACCTGCACCAGACGGCTGGCCGCCCGCTGCAATCGGTCCAGAATTGCCAGTCCAAGTCCCTCAACCCCAAAATCCCGGGCCAGGATCACATCCATACCGCTTTCATCCAGCCCCCGCAAACCAGCATAAAGATTGCGAGCAATCTGCAGTGCGTCCCCTGCCGAACCGATGGATTTCACTGCTGCCCCCGACCCGGTAAAAGCGATTTGGTCTTCCTCGGCGACCAATACCCCAACCCGTTCACCTTGCTGTAAATACAATTCAGCTTCTTGCCGCATGCGCTGGATCACTGCCTGCGTATCTGCCCCTTGAAACAAAATCAATGTTGCCCGCGGTGCATAATGACGTGACATCATCCCGGGAGATGGCAGCGGCTTTTTCTCCACTTCAGCAGCAGTCCCATCAAAAACATCAACTTTCCCCAACACGCCCTGCAGTGCCTCACGCGAGACACCCCCCGGCCGCAGGATGCGAGCAGGCAGCACCGAAATATCCAGCACAGTGGACTCGACCCCGATCGTGGGGCTGCCACCATCCAGGATCATGTCGATGCGGCCTTCCAGGTCAGTGAAAACATGCCGAGCGGCAGTTGGGCTGGTGAAGCCAAAGCGATTGGCCGAAGGTGCCGCGATCGGTACACCAGATGCCTGCAATAAAGCTATCGCCACCGGATGGGATGGCACACGCACCGCCACCGTATCCAGGCCGGCAGTTACCCCTCTGGGTAGATCGTCGTGCCGTGGGAAAATGATCGTCAACGGCCCGGGCCAGAAAGCCTGTGCCAGTTGGCGGGCTGTCTCTGGAATCTGCCGAACAACCCGCGGCAGATCATCTACCGATGCCAGATGCACGATCAAGGGATCCTCAGTGGGCCGCTCTTTGGCGACAAAGATACTTGCCACAGCCTCCGGGTCCAGGGCATTGGCGCCCAACCCATACACCGTTTCCGTGGGAAAAGCAACCAGGCCGCCAGCGCGGATCACAGCCGCTGCTTCGGCAATCAAATCAGGCTCAGGCGCCTGCGGGTTTACGATCAAAATGCGTGTCATCAAAAATCTTATCCTGTCATACGTGGTCTGCGAAACAAACCTAGCATACCATAACTTGAAACAGTCACCAGCAGTACTTCTCGAATCACGCTGCACCTTTTTAATGAAGCAAAGCCCCTTTGCAAGCAGTGATTCCGTCCCTGAATGATATAATTTCTATCATGACCAATATCACCCGAAAAGGCAAAGGTGCTTCAACTACCCTGGAGCAGGCAGTCCTGGCGGCTGCCCTTGGCCTGGCACTCTTCATCATTCTGACCTTGATTGTATTCCTCGGTTTCCAGTTACTGCATCTCGGCCGGGTATATCCCGGTGTATCCGTCGGCGGGGTGGGCCTCGGCGGCCAGACCCAAAGCAAAGCCACCGCAACCCTTGCCACCCAACTCACCTACACCGAACAGGGACGCATCCTATTGGTCGATCAGGACAATACCTGGGCCGCAACCCCTGGTCAACTGGGTCTTTTCCTGGATCCGCAAACCTCAACCCAGCAAGCCTATCAGATTGGGCGCAGCGGCAGTCTCGGGCAGCGCATCTCTGATCAGTTTAACGGGCTCCGCCAGGGCCACCAGCTTATGCCAAATTTTGTCTTCGACCAGCGTTTAGCGTTCCAATACCTCTCCACCCTTGCCAGCCAACACATCGACCGCCCGGTCATAGAACCCAGCCTGAGCATTAAAGGCACCCAGGTGATCATCCATCCCGGCCAATCCGGCCGTCAACTGGATATCAACGCCGCCCTTGAAACCATTAGCGCCCAAATGGAAACCCAGCAAGATGGCCTGATTACCTTGCCGGTGGTCGAACCCGATCCTGTTATTCTGAAGGTGGAGCAGCAAGCCGAATTAGCACGCAACATCCTCAGCCAACCTTTGACCCTGAGCATGCCCCCTGGTGAAACAGACCAGCTTGGCCCGTGGACTTTCCAGCCGGAAGATCTGGCCAGTATGCTCATCTTCCAACGCGTAGACGACGATAGTTCATATTATCAAGTCAGTCTCAATTACCGCATTCTGAATGATTTCCTCATCCGTCTGGCGCCCTCCCTGCAAAAAGACGACCAGAGCACACGTTTTATCTTCAATGACGACACCCGTCAACTGGAGATCATCGAGCAGGCCGTGGTCGGCCGCACCCTGGACCTGCAAACCAGCATTGACGACATTCAACAGGGCGTGGTGGAATTGCAGCACAACATTCCCCTGACCTTCTTCTACACCAACCCGCCAGTAACCGACGAAGCCACGACCAGCAGTCTGGGCATCACCGAGCTGATACACGCCGAAACCTCCTATTTCTACGGCTCCAGCGCCGCCCGCATTTTTAACATCGCTCTGGCTTCCAGTAAAATGCACGGCGTGCTCATCGCACCCGGCGAGACCTTCTCAATGGGCAGTCAATTGGGCGAGGTCAGCGAAGAAACCGGATACCAGGAAGGCCTGATCATCTTTGGCGACAGCACGATCGAAGGCGTGGGCGGCGGCGTGTGTCAGGTCAGCACCACCCTTTTCCGCACCGCTTTTTTCGCCGGTTTTCCCATCCCTGAGCGTTATTCACACGCCTACCGCGTTTCCTATTACGAGAAGAATGCCGCTAACCAGATCAACCCCGACCTGGCTGGTTTGGACGCTACGGTTTTTGTGCCCGTCATTGATCTTAAATTCACCAACGATACCCCCTACTGGCTGTTGATGGAAACGTACGTCAACGAAGCCTCCCGCAAGCTCACCTGGAAATTCTATTCCACCAAAGACGGGCGGGTTGTGGATTGGTACACCACCGGGCCGATCAATATTGTCGAAGCGCCCAAATCTGTCTATCGTGAAAACCCGGAACTTGAAAAAGGAAAGGTGGAACAGGTCGACTGGGAAGCCGACGGCGCAGATGTAAGCGTGGAGCGCACCGTATACAAGGATGGCGAAATCCTTTTCCAGGATACCTTCAACACCCATTACGAACCCTGGCGGGCTATCTATGAATACGGCCCGGGCACAGAGGGCATGCCGCCCGAAGATGCCGAAGACGAAGAGGAAGACTGAGCACCCACAGCATGGACACGGAACAAGCCGCCCCAATCTCCCCCGAAGATGAACTGCATCTCGACCTGACAGATGTAGATGTTTTGCTGCGCGCTGCCAGCGGAGTTGGTGCGCGGGTCAAGGTCCACCTTGAAGTGCAGTCCGATGAACACATCCTGCCCGAAGAGCGCACTTTCATCTTCTCCGGGGGCGCATGGCGCGAACAACTTCCCCTGCGCCCCCGCTTGCAGCAGCTATGGGAGAAATTCCGCGTCTGGCTCACCTGGGAAAAAGCCCTGCTGGGGCTGGCCTTGCTGGTCTACCTGCTTACCCGCTTCATCCGCACTTCTTCACCGATGAAGCCGTTCAAACTTTACTTGCCAGTGATCTCGTACGGGACGGATTCAAGGGCTACGACGGCATCCTTCTGCCAACGTATTTCTCCAACTATGGCAAGTACAGCCTGGGCACCAGCGTTTATCTCCAGCTCATCCCCTACCTGCTCTTTGGGCGCAGCATCTGGGTCACGCGTGCCACCGCCGCCCTGGCGACCCTCCTCGCGGCAGGCAGCCTGTATTTAATTCTCAAAAAAGTATTTCACAGCACCTCTCCCTGGCTGGGCATCCTCATCCTCGCGGCAACGCCCGTCTGGTTTCTGCATTCCCGCACGGCTTTTGAAACCTGCCTTGCTTCCAGTTTCTACGCCGCCTTCCTTTACTTTTACCTGCGCTATCGCACCGACCGGCCACAGCACCTTTATCCGGCTGTGGCTGTGGCTGCCCTGGCGTTTTACAGCTATAACCCCACCCGCGTCGTGGTAGCGCTGACTGCCGTGCTCCTGTTGATTTCCGACTTCCGCTATCACTGGCAGCAGCGCAAAGTCGTCCTGATCGGGCTGGGGTTAACCGCCCTGCTGGCGCTACCCTATCTGCGTTTCCTCCTCGCCCACCAGGGTGAAAGCTTCAAACACCTGCAAATGATCGGCTCCTACTGGTTTCAACCCATCTCGATTGGCGAGAAACTGCAACAATTTACGGGTGAATATTCCCAGGGTTTAAATCCCATCTACTGGTATTTTCCCAACGACGACGAACTGCCCCGCCATGTAATGAATGGATACGGCCATCTGCTGTGGGCCAGCCTGCCCATCATGCTGGCTGGGTTGGGGCTCACCCTGCGCAAGATCAAATCCCCTGCACACCGGGCGATCCTGATTGCATTAATTGCCGCACCCAGCGGTGCAGCCCTGGTCGACCTCGGCACCACCCGCAGCATGACCATCGTCATCCCGCATGTCCTTTTCTGTGCCCTGGCATTGAGCGCCGGCCTGAACTGGCTGGAAACCCGCCGACACTGGCCGCGTCTGGCACTCAACCTGTCAATGTTTACCCTGTTAACCATCTTCAGCTTCTGGATGATGAATAATGCCCTGACCGATGGCCCCCTCTGGTATCAGGACTACAGCCTGACCGGCATGCAATATGGAGCACAGGAAATGTTTGCTGCCGTACAGGAAACCCTGGAACAGCAGCCCGATACTGAAATTTCCGTCTCGCCTTCCTGGGCCAATGGCAGCGACATCGTTGCCCGCTTCATGCTCGGCGATCCGCCGCCTGTCCTCATGGAAAGCATCTACGGCTATATCGATGATCCAAAAGACCTCTCGCCAGAGCGCCTCTTTGTGATGATTCCCGAGGAGTATCAAACCGTGTTGGAAAGCGGCAAATTTACTGATATCCAGGTCATGCGCACGCTGCCCTATCCCAATGGCGACCCGGGATTCTATTTCGTGCATCTGCGCTATGTGGATGATATCGACCAGATATTTGAGGAAGAGCAGCAGGCTTTATATACCCTGCAATCCACCAGCACGATCTGGAATGATCAGGAAATCGAAGTCCGTTCCCAGGCCTTCGATATGGGCGAAGCGCGCCACCTGTTCGATAACGACCTGCATACCTTCATCCGTTCGGCGGCTGCCAACCCGCTCCAGATCCAGTTCACCTTCCCCCAGCCGGTCTCTGTCAGCGCAGTGAACGTATACATCGGCGGCGCACCGACCAACATGATCGTCCAGGCCTACGACGCGGATGGCAAACTCCTTGAAACGCTGACCGAATCCTATCCGGGCGTGCCCGACCCGCGCGAGGTCACGCTGAACTTCAGCGCCCCCCTCCAAGCCGCCGCCCTGCACCTCTCCATCGAAAACGCCGATGAAGCTGCTCCCTCCCACGTGCACGTGTGGGAAATATGGCTGCGTTGACCCCGGGCAAGGTTCACTTCGAGTACAATATCTATATAGAACTATATTTATCCATATTACCCAAAAAGGTGCGGTCATGCATACAATTACCGTTGTACTATTCGCCAATTTTCGTGAAGTAACCGGCATCAAAAAATTAGAGCTGGAAATGCCCACCGATGCCACCGTCAGGGACGTCAAGCAGGAACTCCTCAAACGCTACCCGCGTCTGCGCACCCATTTCGCCACTATGACCACTGTGGTCAATAAACACAACGTGATCTTAGACGGCGATCTCCTGCCACTCAACGCCGAGCTGATGCTCATGCCCCCGCTGGGGGGCGGATAACAACACCCTTGTAGTGACGACTTTAGTCGTCATCACCGAATTCTCATAACCACTCAATATGAAAACCACCAAACACACCAAAAAGCCAAAACGTACATTTTCTTTATACCTGCTCATCTTCGCCAGCCTGATCCTTTCCTGGTTTGGTGGGCTGCGCGTACAGCAAACCCTGACCAATACCAAATTGATCGGCGCCCTCGGTCTGCAAGCTAATATCCCTTTCCTGGTGATCAGCGGCGTCAGCTATGGTCTGCTGGGGTTGACTTCCGCGATGGCCCTCTGGCTGCGCTGGCAGTGGGCGCCCTGGTATACCCCGCTGGTCGTCTTCCTGACCAGTGTGCTTTACTGGATCGAACAAATCTTTTTAGCCCAATCGCCAGCCACAGACATCAACATTCCCTTTGAAATCCTCTTAAACACCTTTTTATTTACTGCTGCACTTGTTTTTTTGGCCGATCCTAGGCAGCTCCGCTACTTTCGCGTGACTTTGACCAATCCGTTTTCAAGGAAAAAATGATATGCAAACCAACCAGGAACTTGAGGTTAAATTTTATCTGAATGATCTACCCCAATTCGAGAAGAACCTGCAAGGCCTGGGTGCCGAACTGATCCAGCCGCGGGTGCATGAAGTCAACCTGCGCTTTGACACCCCCGACGGTACGCTGACCCACACTAGCCAGGTGCTGCGCCTGCGGCAGGACGAACGCAGCCGCTTCACCTACAAACGCCGCAAATCCGGCGGTAATGGCTCCGTCAGCAGCCGTCAGGAAATTGAGTTTGAAGTCAGTAGTTTTGAAAATGCGCGCCTCTTTCTGGAAGCCCTCGGTTACCAAGTCTACGTCACTTATGAAAAATACCGCCGCACCTACCACCTCGCCGGCCTGGAGATCATGCTCGACGAAACGCCCCTCGGCGACTTCATCGAGATCGAAGGCCCCGACGTCCCCAGTATCGAAACCCTCGCCGCTGCCCTGCATCTCAACTGGCAGGCACGCAGCCTGGAAGGCTATATGATGCTTCTGGATAAAATCAAGACCACCCGCAGTGAAATTCAAAACCTGACCTTTGAAGAATTTACCGGACTCAACATCACCGCCGGCGACCTCGGATTGACTCCGGCCGATGAGCCCCCGGCCTGACTTATCCCGTCCCATTGATCCATAAAACTTACAACATCAATCAAGTCATTTGTCTGCAAAATGATAGAAAGAAAAGGGGGAAACATGACGATAAAAATCGTTGCCGTCAGTGCATGCGATCTGCCGCAGGAAATTGTCCAGCAGTTCGACATCCGCGTCATTATTGAGGTTCACATAAATCAGTTAACAAACATCGTAGCGGCGGATACGATCCAACGTTTTTATTGGACAGCGTCCAATGCTTTGTTGGAGCATGCTGCGCCAGCTACGGGAGTACCCATATCCAGTATTGGAAATTAACGAATTTATATAAAGGTCAAAAATCCCTGCTCCCTGCTTTTCATTATAAATTCTACATTTTACATTATGAACTGCTTTTCTTCCCCAACGCTGCCGCATATACGGCAAACATTTCCTTGCCATCCAACTCCAGCGCATCATTCAGAAGGTCATCATCAAACGCGGCAATGGCGCACGTCCCGCAGCCCAAAGATTCGCCCGCCAGATACAAATTCTGGCAGACATGCCCCGCGTCCAGATGCAGATAGCGGTAACCGCGCTCGTCATAGCGCCAGAACATACGATCCACCACCGCAGCCCAGAAGAAACTGACCGCAGCCCTGCTCACCATCACCTGCTTGTAACAGGCATGGACTAAAACCTCGGCAATATTATCTGAATTATCCGCCAGGATCAGGGCATGCTCACTGGCCAAATACCGGTATAACCCTGATGCCAGCCCTTCCACCCGATTGACCAGCACAAAGGTCTCAAAAGCATGCCGCGCTCCAGCCGAA
>JAIOTF010000383.1 GCA_021107195.1 Anaerolineaceae bacterium
TCCTGGAAAAGACGGGGCAAGCGGAAATAGCGGGTGATCAAATCCTGCTCACAGGCAGCATACCCCAAAGCGCAGGAGAGAAAAGTTTTGACCCATCCATCTTTCTGCCTCCTTTGGAATGAGATTTTTCATTCAGATAATTTGCTTGTTTTTGAAGAGTTGTAAGTTTTGCGGTTTCTTTCCACACGTTTTTTGAGAAAACCGACCAATTGGTTGTCCTTTGGGAACAGGTAGATGCCAGTGGCAGGCTCATGATTAATGAATTCAGGGGCGATGATCTGTTTGTAAATATACCGGTATATCGTAGATTCATTCACTTCGATTTGTTTTGCCAGGCCATTGACTGTCCAGAAATCTTTCCACTCATCCGCACCTCGCAAGAGCTCGAAGCGAGGTTTCCACCCTCGTTTTAGTCGGATTTTTTGAACCGTGATCGGTGAAACGATAGGGGCACGAGCAGAGTGAAAACCTTCTTGTGTCAGTTGAGCTGCAATTTGCTTATCATCATACCCTTGATTGCAGAGCTCTGCAACACGGTCTACCATTTGCTCATAACCAGTTACCTGCTTCTCACTATGGATCGGCGTCAGTGCAGAATGATCGGAATAATACCCAGAAAGCCAGACAATCTGGATCTCCAAACGATCTTGCATTGGACGTCTGATGATCACCTGTCGAATGAGACTTCGCAACAAATCCTTTTTTTGCGGATTGGATATATCTGGCCACAACTCTGGCAGGCGGTTACTGACATCTTTGAATATCTCACGCAAGTTTGGGGGAATTTTCTCCGGGAGGGGTGTGTGTTGAAAGTGATCATGAGTTTCTTCAATCTGTCTCAATAGTTGGAGTTTCGCTTCCCAGCGTCGCTCCAATTCAGCAGCTACCAACCGATTTTCAGGATCCACCGCATCATATTGACGCTGCGCCAGGTGCATCTCGTAGCGAGCGCGTTTGATTTGCTCTTCCCATTGTACTTCTAAGCGGGCACGTTCCGATCGCTGTTTTGAGAGGATATTTTCTAAAGCATCCAATTGTGCTGGTTGGATCGCCTCAAAAAAGGCTTGCACAACAACCTTATCAACTACTTCTGCCCGAGCGGACTTGCAGTTACTGGGGGCATTTGTGGTTCGGACCATGCCCTGACAGGTATAACGCGGCGTGTGTTTGTACACAATATACATGTGGTGGCCACAATAGCCACACATCACCAACCCCTGAAGCAACCCAGGACCATTTCGCACGATTCCCTGCGCTTTCTGACGATTTTTCTCAAATTGCAACCCGTTTTGCTGAATTCGCTCTTGATTTTTCAGATATTGCTCCCAGGTGATATAGGCCGGGTAGACTCCCTGCTTACATTGTATCCATTCTGACATTGGCTTGCGCCGCATACCAGTCGATGACCTTCCAGGCTTGCGAAGCTTTGGATCTCCCTGTCTCCTCCCATATGCGAACACACCGGCATAAGCTGGGTTTTTGAGCATGTCAGTTATGGCAGATTCGCTGGCAACTTTCCAGATGATTTGCCCTACCTGGGGGCCATGAGCTTGACATCGGGGGATTTGGATTTCATTATGACGGAAATATCGGATCACCTTGTTGACACTTCCCAGTTCTTCAAACTTCGAAAAAATCAGCTCGATCACATGACGGATTTGGTCATCCGGATCCTTCACCACGCTTTTATCGGGTAAGCGAACAAGTCCTGTGGGTAGTTTCTGTCGATATACCCCTCGCTCGACCTGGTTCATTCGCCCGGCTTTCAGCCTTTGATGCAGCCAATGCAGCTCTGCTTCACTCATCGTTCCTTTGAGCCCCAGCAATAAGCGGTCATTATAGTTCCGTGGATCATAAATGCCATCATTATCTGCAATCAGGGTATCAAACACCGCCGCAAGATCCAGAAGATGGTACCAATCCTGGTTATTTCGTGCCAGACGAGAAACCTCGTAACCAAAAACGATCCCAACATGACCGAAAGAGACCTCTGCGATCAGTTCTTGAAATCCTGCTCGTCCACTCGCCTCACGCCCTGATTTCCCTAAGTCGCTATCAATCACCCGAATCCGTTCCGCAGGCCATCCCAAACTTCGTGCTCGTTGCTGAAGGCGATATTGATATTCCTGGCTCTCCTTGTTATGGGTCACTTGCTTGAGAGTGGATTGGCGCACATAAATAAATGCAGTGCGTTCGAGATGCGCCGAAGCAATTTTTGAATGACGAATGTTGCCAATTTGTGTTTCAGTCATTCTTCTCCTCCTGGTTTCGCACCTCGATCATTTGCAGACATAAATTGACAATCGTTTGTATGACGATCATTTGCTGCTTTGCTTCCAGCGTTTCCCATACTCGCTGTGGAAATATCACCGTCTTGGTTGCTTCGTTGGTTGCTTTTGTTTCCATCACCACACTCTATTTCAACCTGGATTTCCACCGTTCGAAAAACTTCGATCAGGTTATGAAGTGAGGATATGTCCAATGGACAGGAAAATTCAAATGGCTCGATGGAAGAGAGACTGGTTTGGCGCAAAGGGATAAGCCGGTTTACACCTGAGATGATACACACCAGGCAGCTTGGCTCCAGTTCATGACGATTGGTTATGTGAAGTAGGGGAAAGGTTTGATCATGTAGCGGGTGACAAGGATCTATAACCGTCACCGTTTCTTGAGAAAATAATGTCGTACTTATTGGGGTATTACTCTGGTTGCGTTTTCCCTGTACCCGTAGCGCCCAGCAATAAAATATTGAGGGCTTTATCCACCCAAGTGCATTGAGACAATTCAAGGATCAACCGTCGATCCAAACCGCGCTCCGGAGAGAAATCGAGGTCTTCAATCGTGGCCTGCATGGGAAATCCTGCTGCTTTCAAACGGCGTTGGGTACGACCATCCCGGCGGCGATTCCACTCCAGATCCACCAAAAGCAATAGGCGTTCCTCAAAGGAGAGAGCGGCATATTGAGGATTAGCAATCTGTTCTCGCAATCCATCACGAAAAGCAGGTAAACGCAATTCCAATAGTTTGTCCATCAATGTTTGAGAAATCATGCTTCAGTCCTTTCTTGATAATAAGTTGCCCCACGAATATTGTCGTGGGCGGGAAAACTTTCCACGGTTTTTGGATCCATCTTTTGAAGCAGATAATTTACTTCTTGACTGAGCTCCTTGTAGGAGAACGCTCTGGCTTCAAGAATAACCTGAGCGGCTTGTTCCAAGATTGCATGGTCCACCTTTTTTGCCAAACTGAGATAGCCCAGGCAAGTGCGATAGGCTTGTTCTGGGAAATGCCTGGATTGGAGAGTGGCTTCGACCAGCTTACGGGTTTTGGGGCCGACCTTTCCTGCCCATTGTTTGAGTTTTTCCGCATTGATTTTCTCCATGAATTGATGATTGGCAGGCATGTGCTCCGATAAGGTTGAAAAACGCCCCATGCGGGCGCTGCGGGGATGGGTAGCAGTCGATTTTCCCTTGTGAAAGATCTCGACCATCCTTTCTGTGGCGCGAATGTCAACCTTTTCATGGATGAGTGTGTAGGGAACAGAATAAAGATGCTTTTCGAATTCAACATGGTAATCAATATGTACGGTAGCGGTTTTCCGTGTGGCATATTCATATGGAATTTGGGGAAGTGGCCGCAGGTTTGGTTTGTCAATCGCTTCAAATTCTTCCCGACGGGTACGTCCGACTGAGCTCATTACCTTGGTGTTGAGCTTTTCCAACTGCTCTGCCAAGGCCAGGTTCAATTCATGCAGACTGAAGAACTGGCGTTTTCGCAATGGTGCAATCATCCAGCGTTCTACGTTTTGCACGCCATTTTCAGAGGCAGCTTTGTCTTTTGGTTTCCGAATGCGCGCGGGTAAGACCGCCAAATGATAATACTCAGCCAGTTCCTGATACGCCTGGTTGATATCCGGCTCATAATAATTCGGTTTGGTGACGCCTGTTTTTAAATTGTCGGGCACCACGATTTTGACCACGCCACCAAAATAAGCCAGTGCTCTCACATGGGCATTGTTCCAGGCACACTGGTCTGCACTGGCTTGTGCTTCGGCATAGGTGTAATTACTGGCTGGCAAAATAGCCACAAATACAGATGCCTGGCTGATCGTGCCTGTTTCTGGGTCTGTGATGGGGATCTTTAGCCCAGCATAATCTACCTGCATTTGTTCTCCCCCGGTGTGCTCGATATGTCGACTGGGTTCGATCTGGCTGCGCTTCCAACGCCGGTAGTGTTCGCAATATTGTGAATATTGATACCCTTCTGGATACTGCTCTTTGTACTCTTGCCACAATAGCTGCAGGGTTACCCCTTTTTCCGCTTCTCATTGTGAACTTCCTCCCAGTTCGGCATTGAGTAATTGCGTTCCGGGATCACGGCCTGCCTGGTAGGAAATAATTTTTCGTAAAGCTCCTCCTCCCCTATATCACCCAAGGGCCACTCAATTCCTGCCGCTTTGGCGCGTCTCAGATATTCTCCAACGGTGCTGTTGGATACTTTGCAGGCTCCTGCAATTGCTCTGTTTGACAATCCGGCTTCGTGCTTTAATCTCAGTATTTCCTTGATCTTTCTCATAGTTAATCGCTCCTGTGGCATTGCCACCTCCTTGTTCTTCAAGTAGATAGCATGCCATATTTTCAATTAACCAGCAGTTTTTTCTCTCCCCCCTTCTTCCCTTATTAAGTGTGCGACATACTCCGGATTTGGTGTGCGGCATGCCCCGGAATTACTGTGCGGCATGCTCCGGAATCACTGTGCGGCATGGGCCGCATTTTGCACATATAAGCTAAAAATCCATCACAAAGTGGAAAAGCAGCTCCAACGAATACCAAAAAGCCAACTTGAGCGCGTGGTTAATTCCATGCGCTCTCTTTGTGATAATCCCAGACCACCCGGATGTGTAA
>JAIOTF010000132.1 GCA_021107195.1 Anaerolineaceae bacterium
CTACTGAATATTACCCTACCCCTTAGCGGGGTGTCCAGTTTTTGGGGTCCATTACAATCTCCGCTTTTTTGGAGTTATATGATGACATCATCAAGAACCTGACGGAGAGTGGAAAGCCCCAGGTCTTTTTTATCCAGAAATGCTACGGCACCGGACTGCAATCCCTGACGGTGAAATTCCCGATCAGGATAGGCGCTGATCAAGATGACACGCGTTTGCGGGCGAATTTTCTTAATCCGCCGCACGCAGCTGATCCCATCCACATCGCCCAGAACAACGTCTACGAGAGCGAGTTGCAGGTCAATCTGCTCTGCAACAAGGACAGCCGTTTTAATGTCTTCAGCCTCGTAAATGTTTGAACTTGGGCACAGCTTACCCAGCATGCGATGTAATTGCTTGCGATAGCGCGCATTATCATCTACCACCAGAATTGACATCTTGTTTGGGCTGCTTGTCATCTTATGCAGGGAGGTTAACGCAGCTTTTTGTACGGGGGAGCCTAGAATTTGCGGATGGCGCATAGCATAGTTGGCGGCTTCCAGGCGGCTTTGAACACCAAGCTGGCGGTAAAGGCGCGTCAGGTGATTTTCGATCGTTTTGATGCTCAAACCAGTTTCCTGTGCAATTGATTGATTGTCAAAGCCTTGTTGCAAGTATTGGAGCAGTGTGCGCTGGCGGCTGGTTAAATTGGGTATGGATGCACTTTCTTGACGCTGCACGACCAGTTTTTCAATCAATGAGCTGGTGATCCAGCGTTCGCCTGCCAGAACTCGTTTCACGGCTAGTTTCAGATCGTTGAGTGGCTGATCTTTCATGTGATACCCGTTGACTCCAGCACCGAGCAGCCCTTGAACGTAAACATCATCATCGTAGGCACTGATGACAAGGATCTTCAGATCCGGGTACAGCATTTTAATTTTACGAATAGCAGTAATTGGTTCAAAATCGGGCATTGATACATCAATCAGCAGGAAGTCAAGGTTATTTTTCTCGAGGGCTGCAAAAACCTGTGGCCCGTTACCCACCTCGCTGACACATTCAATGCCGGCAATTTCTTCGATTGTTTTGCGGATGCCTGCCCGAACGACAGCGTGATCATCAGCCAATAGGATGCGTATTTTCGACATATTTTATTTATACCATTGATAGAATGATTGTCCAGTAAAAAACCGGTAATTACGTAGTCAAAAGATGATTTTGTCTTGATAGAGGAACGGGGCTTTCAAATGAGCATCCAAAAATCCGGATCGAAGTCCGGGAAAGACATCAGATGGTGAGGTGTTTACACATTATGGTATCGCTGTTTGATAATGAGATTGGAGATCGGGATACAAAATGTGAGCGGCTTGAAATCATGTATAATGAATTTTCAGACAGATATGGTGAAGTCGTTCGGCAGTGTAATTCGCTATGGAAAGTTACGGCGGTCGTTTCTTACAACTCATGAAACCTCTTTTAAGTGTTCGTCATTTGTCAAAATCTTTTGGAACCCTGCCCGTCATCCAGCAGGTGAGTTTTGATGTTCAGGCGGGGGAAGTTGTTGGTTTAACAGGTTCCATTGGCTCGGGAAAATCTGTGCTGGCGATGATGGTAGCAGGAATGTACCGTTCTGATGCGGGGAGTATTATTTTTGATAACAAGAAATTGAAATGGCCATTTTCAGCACAGGCGCTTGGTATTGGTGTGATTTATCAGAAGCCAATCATTAATGATCAATATGACGTCGTCAGTAATATCTTTTTGGGGAATGAAATTGGCTGGCCAAGAAAATGGGGTTGGTTTAAGATTTTGAATGATGAGCGTATGGATCAAGAATCACGCCGAATTCTTTCGCAACTTGGGGTTCAGATTAAATCACTGCATGATAAGGCTGCAAATTTATCTGGCGTGCAACGCCAGTTAATTTCAATTGCCCGAGTACTTACCCGATCTGCTAAACTGGTCATTGTGGACGAACCGAATATTTTATTGACTTATCCATACCAACAGCGTTTGTTGGGTCTGATCCAAAGTTGGCAGGAAGCAGGTGTGGGTGTTCTGTTTAGTTCCAGCAATTTGGATGATTTATTTGCGGTAACTGATCGGATTGTCATTCTGAATCAAGGAAGGATAGTCGCTAATTTACGTACTGATGAAACAACGCGTGAAGCCGTGAGCAGTTTACTGCTTGGGATTACGGATTCTCATCGGCCCAATATTACGGCTATCTGGGATTTCAATAGCTATGACAGAATTCGGGATTATAAAGAGAAGCTGCGATATTATCAGATGTTGTTGGGAAATGATTTAACATCTGAACCAACTCTGAGCCGTCAATTAGCTGAGCAGTTGGCAGAACAAGTGCAGGCGCTTGATCAGGCTAACCTGATCTTGATCGAAGCTCAACGCCGTCTTTTGACTGAACGTGAGCAAGAGCGAAAGCATATTGCGAGGGAACTTCATGATCAGGTGATCCAGGATCTTTTGAGTATAAATTATGAACTTGAGGGAATGGAAACCGAGCAGGATGTTGCACCAGCGCTGGCCAGCGATCTGGCAGAGGTGCGTCAGGGGATTCGGGAATTAGTAGAAAGCTTACGGCACATTTGTGGGGATCTGCGGCCGCC
Organism: Anaerolineaceae bacterium; assembly: GCA_021107195.1. GTDB lineage: Bacteria > Chloroflexota > Anaerolineae > Anaerolineales > Anaerolineaceae > SMBSF63. The sequence continues at coordinate 2,607 of JAIOTF010000132.1, forward strand.
AACGATTGATAGTCTTGGTTTGGGGGCGGCATTGAAATCGTATACACGCGATTGGGCTTTGCGCACAGCAACCCATGTGGAGCTTCAGATAGATGAAAATTTAGGTCGTTTACCTGAGGCAACGGAATTATCGATTTTCCGCATTGTTCAAGAGGGGTTGAATAATGTTTGGCGACATGCAGACGCTTCAAAAGTTCAAATTACTTTGGAGCATACTTCTCCCCGCACAACGACGATGCGTATGTTGGATAACGGGCGGGGGTTGAAAAAGAATTTTGATATGAGTAAATTCGCCGAAGAAGGTCATTATGGGTTAATTGGAATCAGTGAGCGAGTGGCGCTTTTGGGGGGGCGTTTCCGTCTGCAAGATATTCCATCAGGGGGTGCGCAGCTTTTAGTAGAAATTCCTCACCCACGAGTTGAGAGCAAACCAGAAACCCAGGTATAAGTTTTGTTGTTGCGCATTAGGGGGAATCCCCCTACTAAAATGGGGGAAACTTGAGTAGACAACATTATCACATTTCGATAATATTAGATAATCGATTTATAAAAACTATTTCTCAAAATTGTTTGAACATTCAAATATTGCAGATTTTTTCTCTTGATTTAAGAATTCAGACCATCTTTTGATGCTTTCTTTCCGGAGCGGTTAATTTCCAGACAGGATTTCAGATATTGTTCGAGACTAATTTTCTCATCAGATATTGCACAAAAGTAGGTCACTGTATTCAAAGGGCTTAAAGCCATGTTTTTTATTGCGCAGGCAATGAAATAGGCCTCTTGCTCTTTTTTGTATTGAAAGGAGATCAACAGGAACAATAAAATAATTATGCCAAAGAAGTTGATAAAAAGTATTGTAAAAATAACCAAATTGTATAAATTAAAAGAAGGAGAATTGGTAATGAAAAAGAAGAGTT
>JAIOTF010000154.1 GCA_021107195.1 Anaerolineaceae bacterium
GTTACCATGTGCAAGAGATGATCGGGCGCGGCGGCATGGCCGAGGTTTACAAGGTTTGGGATCAGGAGATGATGGTGCACCTGGCGATGAAGGTGCTGTTTGAAGATTTTGCCATCGATAAGGTCTTCTTGCGGCGTTTCAAACGCGAAGCAAACACGCTGGCTACCTTACAGCACCCTCACATTGTGCGCTTATATGGTATGGAGCAGGACGGGCCGCTGGCTTTTATGCTGCTGGATTTTATTGAAGGCCGATCATTGAAACGGGCGATCTTTGATGCCGCAGGGCCGATGGCGGCAGAACAGATTTCGGATATCCTGCGGCCGGTATGCAGCGCCTTGAATTTCGCCCACCAGCGGGGTTTTGTACATGCAGATATTAAACCAGCGAATGTCTTGATCAATTCGCTGGGACAAGTGTATTTGAGTGACTTCGGCATTGCGCGCATGACGGATGCTGCTACGGCGACGATGGTGGGGGCAGGGACGCCGGCGTATATGGCCCCCGAGCAGGCGCGCGGTATGGACCCCGCCCCGCAGTCGGACATTTACTCGTTGGGGATCGTGTTGTATGAGATGCTCACCGGGGGAGAGCGGCCATTTATTGGTGAAACTGCCACGATCACCGGAACGACGAGTGAAAAGGTGCGATGGGAGCAAGTGAATCTGGAACCGCCATCGCCGCGGTTATATAACCCCGGATTGTCAAAAGGCATGGAAGCCGTCGTGATGAAGTGCCTGGCAAAGAAGCCAAAAGAGCGCTGGCAGACACCGGTGGACTTGTTGAATGCGTTTGAGCAGGCCAGCGGGGGGATGGTTGAAGCTAATGCAAAGCCGATTGAAACGGTGCCCAGCATGCCGCCGCCCCAGATTGTGCAGGAATTGGAGGTTGCTCCACAGCAGCCTCAAGAAGCGCCAGTGCCTGCGGAAGAAGAAGCTGTGCAGCTGAAGGAAACGCCAGTTGAACATGGGCAGGCAAAGGATGTGCAAAGAGTAAAACCTGGCTCTTCATCCCAACCAGAAAAAAGAGAGGGAAAATGGTGGCTGTGGATAGGGGGCATGTTTATTACGTTATTGATGGGCATGGTTATGATCAATGCGGGCACTCAGGGGGCTGGACCGCTGCGTGCGTTGGCAAAGGCAACCGATGTGCCGACAGCAACACCGATCCCCACAACAATTTTTGGGGTGGGGTCAACGAGGATTTCCAAGAAAGACGGTATGGAGATGGTGTATGTTCCGGCAGGAATATTCACCATGGGCAGCGCTGATGGTGACGATGATGAGCAACCGGTGCATGCAGTGTATCTGGATGGGTATTGGATCGACAAGTATGAAGTGACCAATGTGCAGTACAAGGAATGTGTGAAAGAAAATGCTTGTATTGAGCCAAGTAATATAGTTGATTATTATGATTCATCCTATACGTATCGCCCGGTCGTATATGTGTCTTGGTTGGATGCGCAGGATTATTGTGAGTGGGTAGGGCGGCGGCTGCCGAGCGAAGCAGAATGGGAAAAGGCGGCGCGGGGAACGGAAGAACGCACGTACCCGTGGGGAGAGAGTATTGGCTGCGAATATGCTCAATATGAAGCTTGTGATGGGAGCACGGTTGAAAAAGGCAGTTTTTCCAAGGGTGCCAGCGCGTATGGCGCGCTGGACATGGCCGGTAACGTGTGGGAATGGGTGGCGGATTGGTATGATGCGAAGTATTATAGCGTTTCGCTGGATGAGAACCCGGCCGGTCCGTCATCAGGCGATTATCGAGTCTTGCGCGGCGGCTCCTGGCGCAGTATTGAGAGTGACGTCCAGTCTGCGAGTCGCAGCTGGGGCAGGCCAGTCAGTACTACGGAAAACAACATTGGGTTCCGTTGTGCTTCCTCACCTTAGGCAGTTGGATTCTGGCTTGCAGCGTCTTCGGAACAAAGCGCAAGGGAATGTTTTTGAAATGTTAAAACGTTATAGAGAATTATGGCCGCAGGTGATTTCCTTCCTGAAATTGCATCTGGCGTTCAAGAAGGGTGCCTGCAGAAAGCGGCGCAAGGCCAGCGTGGCGGCTTTGGAAGGATAGATTGCATGGTGGGTTTTAATTGTAGACAATGCCTTGGAGTATGATAAATGAAAAATCTGGTGGGTGAGATCCTTCTTAATCGTTACCACGTGCAGGAGATGATCGGGCGCGGCGGCATGGCCGAAGTGTATAGGGTATGGGACCGCGAGCGCTCGGTGTATCTGGCGATGAAGGTGCTGTATGAGGATATGGCGCTGGACATGGTTTTCCTGCGGCGTTTCAAACGCGAGGCGCAGACGCTTTCACGGCTGGAGCATCCCAACATCGTACGTTACTACGGGTTGGAACAGTCTGGCAGAGTCGCCTTCATGCTGCTGGATTATATCGACGGAGAGGCGCTCAAGCACCGTATTTTTGATGCCCATGGCCCGATGATGCTGGATACAGTGCATCATGTGATGCGCGCGGTGTGCGGTGCGCTTAAATATGCGCATGCACAGGGTTATGTACATGCTGATATCAAACCCGCCAATATCCTTTTCCGTTCCAATGGAGAAGTGCTGCTGACGGATTTTGGCATTGCGCGCATGACGGATGCGGCCACTGCTACGATGGCCGGGGCGGGTACGCCGGCCTTCATGTCGCCGGAGCAGGTGCGCCTGGAGGACCCAACGCCGCAGTCGGATATTTACTCGCCGGGTATTGTGCTGTACGAGATGCTGACTGGCGGAGAGCGGCCATTCACCGGTGAGCAGGCGGAGACAACTGGACCCACAAGCGAGAAGGTGCGCTGGGAGCAGCTGCATCTAAAGCCGGCTTCGCCACGGATGTATAATCCCGCCATTCCGAAGGCACTGGAAGCGGTGGTGATGAAATGCCTGGAAAAGGACCTGGACAGGCGCTGGCAAACGCCATTGGAGCTATTGCATGCCTTTGAGCAGGCGATCCATAGCAGTGACATGTCTACTTATCGGGCTTCGGTTTCCACTGTCACTTCGCCGCCACTGCCTCGAACGCCAAGTACGCCGCCTGTGCCGGAAAAACCTGTTGCTCCGTATTCACGACCTGCTTCGGCAGCGCAGAATGAAGCTTGGAAGAAGTATGTTGTCCCTGGCGGGGTGGTGCTGTTGCTGGCCATATTCCTGGCGATCATTGTGTTTGGCGGTTCACGGGATCGGTATGAACCGCCTGCAGCACTATCCTATGAGGAACCCGCAGTGGTGGAAGAAGCGGCGGAGATTGAAGAGCCAGCGCAAGACCCGGGTGTGATGGATACGGCTGTAGCTGCGACGATTGCAGCCCATCAGGAGGAAACCGAAAGGGCGCAGCCGACAAATACGCCAAAACCGAAGGCCACGGATGAACCAACCAGAACACCGGAGCCCACCAAAACACCGCGCCCTACGAATACGCCTGAGCCCAAGATCAGTGATGCTGAAATGGCCGTGGCTCGCTATTGGGATTACTACTCGGATGGAAACACGCAACGCTCCTGGGATATGCTTACAAGCAATTTTAAGAATAGCTGGCATGGTGGCAGCTATGACAATTACGTAACAGGATGGCAGGATGCTAATATTTGCAGGGTTACCGTTCTAGATACCAGCCTTCAGTCTTCGGGAAGCAGTTCTGCGGATGTGCGCTATCAGGTCAAGTGGGTCAGTGGGAGCAGTTGCAGTACAGAACTGGAATTTGATTGGATCGCGGAAATGAAATATGTGAATGGGGATTGGCTGCTGGATAACAATAAAAAAGTTCGATAATTGAGCTATTCAATGATAGAAGAAAGAAGAAATATGGCAGATCTTTGCGGGGTGACATTAAAGAACCAATATTATTTACGCCAACTTGTCGGTTCGGGCGGGATGGCAGATGTCTATGAGGCCTGGGATGGTCAGCGCTCTGCTCAGGTGGCACTGAAGGTGCTGCGGCGCGATCTGGAGAAGAATCCGCGCGTGATCCGCATGTTTGAGCAGGAAGCAACGCTGCTTAAGCAGCTCGCTCATCCGCATATTGTGCGTTTGTATGAGTTTGAGAAGCAGGACGGGCTGTATTTCCTGGTGATGGACTGGATGGACGGCAAGAATCTGCGCGAGGCGATCACAGAGAGCAAAACGCGCTTTACGCTGCCCCAGATTTCCGGGATTCTGCAGCCGGTGGCCAGCGCCCTAGCATATGCGCATAGCCAAAATGTTTATCACTGCGACGTGAAATCGGCAAACATTCTTATCAACACCCGTGGAGAGGTGAAACTGACTGATTTTGGGGTGGCGCATATTGCACAGGAGGTTGGCCGCGAGGGTACAGCCACTCACATGGCCCCAGAGCAGTTTCAGGGCAAACCGGTGGATGCGCGCACGGATGTGTATTCGCTGGGGGTGGTGTTGTATGAGCTGCTGTCTCAGGGGCAGGTGCCCTTTACAGGGGAAAACGCCTCAATTCAAAGCGATTCCCCGCGTGAGTTGATCGGGTGGGAGCATTTAAATTTGCGCGTGCCCTCCCTGCGTCACAATGATAGAAGCATACCGGAAGCGGTGGAGCAAGTGGTGATGACGGCCTTGAGCAAATTGCCGCAGGACCGTTATGCTTCGCCATTGGATTTATGGGAGTCTTTTGAACATTCTCTGTCCGTAAAGGACCGTGCCGGTAGTTCAAATGGGCCAACTGCTTTTCTGACAGATGTATTACCAA
>JAIOTF010000348.1 GCA_021107195.1 Anaerolineaceae bacterium
CGGGGTTATTCGCCTGCCGGTGAACGTGTCGGACGGCTCCCAATCGGCGATTTGCCGATTGATGCCATTTTTGGGCCAGTGCCGCGAGTGAATTGGAAGGTGCGTTCTGCTCGTGTGGGGCAGAGCACCAATTATGACCGTTTGATCCTCGAGGTTTGGACGGATGGCACTCGCACCCCTGAGAATTCGCTTTCAACGGCATCGATGATCTTGATCGAACACTTGCGCTACATCTCTGGCATCACGGAAGAAATGCTGATGGTGATTCCTGAAGAAGAGGAGACCGGAAGTCATTTGACCAGTGAGGCTGCGGAAACGCCGATTGAAAATTTGGATCTTTCGGTTCGTGTGTTCAATTCACTCAAGCGGACTGGTATTACGACAGTTGGCAATGTGCTGGAGTTGTTGGAAAAAGGCGATGATGCCGTTATGTCCATTCGCAACTTTGGCGAAAAGAGCCTGAATGAACTGTGCGAGAAAATGAAGGAGAAAGGTTTCCTTCAGGATGAAGAAGATTCTGAAATGGAGAATGAGTAAAGATGCGGCATCGAGTGTATGGAAAGATACTTTCTCGCAGCAAAGGCCAGCGAATTGCGCTGCGGCGGACGATGATCCGTCAGCTCTTCATAAATGAGCAGATTCGCACCACCAAGGCAAAGGCTATTGCCATTCGCGGCGAAGCTGAACGTCTGATTACATTGGCCCGTAACAGTGAAAAGGGCAGCGATGTGGATAAGATGAATGCCCGCCGATTGGCAGCAAAGAAGTTAGGTGGAGCGCCTGAAGAGGTCAAGAAGCTGTTTGAAGAAATTGGTCCGCGTTATGCAAACCGCAATGGCGGTTATACGCGAATGTTCAAGCTGGGCAAGCGGCAAGGTGATGCTGCTGAAATGGTCCTCCTTGAACTGGTTGAAGAATAAACCGTCCGGGGCTTAACCGGATTGGGATGGCACGTTACCAAGTTATTTTAGCTTACGACGGCACAGATTTCCTGGGGTTTCAGCGCCAGGGAGCGGATACGCGTACCGTTCAGAGAGAGATTGAAGCGGCGCTGCGATGTTTGAACTGGCAGGGTGAATCAATTCTTGCGTCTGGTCGAACAGATACAGGGGTGCATGCTTCAGGGCAGGTTATTGCCTTTGATCTGAATTGGAAGCATTCGGTTGAGGCGCTGGAGCGCGCACTGAACGCTAATCTGCCAGATGAGATTGCAGTGAGCAAGGTGAAGGAAACGTCAGCGGATTTTCATCCACGCTTTGACGCCCGGTTTCGCACGTACGAGTATACGATTTATAGCGTACCTTACCGAAACCCGCTCCGCGATCGATACGCATGGCACGTTTGGCCGTCCGTTAACCTTGTTCTCTTGAATAAGGCTGCGGCTTTGTTACCTGGAACGCATGATTTTGTTGTGATGGGCACGCCGCCGCCTAGGAAAGGCGGCAGTACACAGCGGACGATTTACCAGGCAGAGTGGCATAATCTCCAGGCCAGCGGTATGCGGTTTGAAATCACAGCCAATGCTTTCCTTTATCACATGGTCAGGCGGTTGGTTTTTCTGACTGTGATGGTGGCTGCAGGCAAGATCAGTCTGGAAAGTTTATCGGAAGGTTTGCAGGCCGTTCGGCCGCAAATCCCTGGTTTGGCACCGCCACAGGGGTTAGTGTTGAAGAAAGTGCGTTTTAAGGACGAAGACGCCGTCAAGAGTGTAGAGTAATTTGAAGATTGTACAGAAGGTTTTGAAACCTTGACTGTGAGTGGAGAAGAACAATGACAATGGAAAAAACCTATGTCATTAAGGGTAAAACAAAACCCAATTGGCTCTTGGTAGATGCCAAGGACCAGAGTTTGGGGCGGCTCTCAACCCAGATTGCAGCATATATTTTGGGTAAGCATAAGCCGACATTTACTCCTGGTGTAGATATGGGTGATGAGGTTGTGGTGATCAATGCAGCACACCTTCGATTTTCCCCGAAACGTCTGGAAGACAAGAAGTATTATTGGCATACTGGATACCCTGGCGGGTTGAAGGAAATGACTTTAAAAAATATGCTGGAAAAGCATCCGGAGCGAATTATTCGCAAGGCAGTGTGGGGAATGCTTCCACACAACAAGCTCGGCCGGCGTTTGATCAAGCGGTTGCGGGTTTATCCTGGGAGTGAGCACCCCCACGAAGCTCAGAACCCCCAGCAGATGGCATAAGGATTTTGAGGAGAGATTATGGCTGTTCGATATTATGAGGGTGTTGGTCGCCGTAAAGAAAGCACGGCTCGCGTTCGTGTGATGGAAGGCTCTGGCCTTTTCACCGTGAATGACAAGCCCCTGGAAGAATACTTCACACGTTTTGGTGACATTGAAGCCATTCTGGCTGTATTGGAAGCTTATGGGCGTAATCGCTCTGCTTTTGATATCACCGTGAAGGTGAAAGGTGGCGGCGTAACCGGGCAGACAGACTCAGTTTTATTGGGTTTGGCTCGCTCATTGGTGAAGTATGACCCGGAAAGTGTTTCCGTTTTGCGAAAGGGTGGTTTTTTGACCCGCAATCCGCGCGTCAAGGAACGCAAGAAACCAGGTTTGAAGCGCGCCCGCAAGGCCCCGACTTACACCAAGCGTTAAATCGCTTGTACGCTGTTCTCTCCGGTAGTAGTATCTCCCGAGAGATGGTAACTGATACATGAAACAGGAACACCGGCGGCAGAATGCCGCCGGTTGTCTTTTAATGTGAGAAACGATGGATAAAAAATTGGGCAGTCAGTTAGCTGAGATATTTGACGCTTTACAGCTTGATCTTTCAACACCGGTTACATTGCTGGAAGCGGCGGCTTGCGAAGGAAAACATGTGCCGCCATTTTCGCCGTCTTCCCCGGCGTTGATCATGCGCATCAGTTCGACAGACCAGTTGGTGCAAATACAATCCCTCTTGGCAGGGCGCTATGCTGGCGGACACAAGCTGCGTATGGTTTCCTGCCCGGGGCAGCAGGATCAGCAAGTTCAATCCTTGACGCTGGATGTGCTCGGGGAGTTTGAACTACCTGGCGAAGCAGCACTGTATTCTCCCGCGATCAGTGCCGATGCTTCATTGGATGTTTTTCAGGAAGTGATTGCACATTTAAGGGCGCCGGATGGTTGCCCCTGGGATCGAAAGCAAACTCACCAGTCTTTGCGCAGCGGGCTTCTTTCGGAAGTTTACGAAGTGTTGGAAGCATTGGACGCCAATGATGTTCCTGCGCTGCAGGAAGAGCTGGGTGATCTGCTGCTACAGATTGTGATGCATGCCCAGATTGCGCAAGAGGCGAATGAATTTTCGATGGTGGAGGTGATCCAGAGGATCAGCCGCAAGATCGTTCATCGCCACCCTCATGTATTTGGTGAGGTGCAGGTTGCCGGAGTGGATAATGTACTGGCGTTGTGGGAGGAGATCAAAGCCGGCGAACGCAAAGAAAATGGTGAAGCTCAGAAAAAAGGCATGCTGGATGGCGTCCCGGTGGCGTATCCTGCTTTGGCACAGTCTTATGAATACCAGGATCGGGTTTCCCGGGTAGGGTTTGATTGGGATGACATTGAAGGTGTTTGGGAAAAGGTTTTCGAGGAAGTAAAGGAGTTGCAGCAAGCGCAAGACCCCAAAGCGAAATTTGATGAATTTGGCGATATATTGTTTGCTTTGGTCAATCTGGCGCGCTGGTTGAAGATTGATGCGGAGAGTGCTTTGCGGGAGACCAACCAGCGGTTCCGCCGCCGGTTTCGATTTGTGGAACAAAGTGCGATGCAAGAGGGAAGGTCTCTGAATGAGATGACCCTGGCAGAGATGGACGTTTATTGGGATGAGGCCAAAAGGCTGGAAGAAAAATAGGGTTGGTTAAAAAGAAACCGCCCTGAGAAATTCAGGGCGGTGATAGATTATTAATCACAGAGTGGTTCAAACAGACATGTGAAGTGGCGCATCAGCTCAGGCGCATAAGTGATACGATAACCACAAATCTGATCTCGTTTTGCCAACAAGCGGATTAGGGTATCAGCCACATAATCCAGGTGGCTCTGGGTATACACACGACGTGGCAAAGCCAGCC
>JAIOTF010000311.1 GCA_021107195.1 Anaerolineaceae bacterium
ACTGGGAAAATTTCCCATTAAAAGAAAAACTCGAAGCACATTTCCATGTCCCGGCGGCAGTGGGCAATGACGCCAATATGGCGGCTCTGGGAGAGTGGAAATTTGGGGCAGGTGTGGGGCACAGCAACCTGATCTATATCACGATCAGCACAGGAATTGGCAGCGGCATCATTTGCGATGGGCGTTTGCTTCTGGGAGAGCGGGGCCTGGCCGGTGAACTGGGGCATATTACGGTCATTCCTGAAAATGGCCCGATGTGCGGCTGCGGCAAACGAGGCCATCTGGAGGCAGTAGCTTCCGGGACAGGGATTGCCCGCTATGTGGCAGATCAGCTTTCCAAAGGCCGTTCGTCCCAAATCTTAAAAGAACAGCCCAGTGCGAAAGAGATCAGCGAAGCTGCCAGACAGGGAGACGAATTGGCCGGCGAGGCTTTTCAACGTGCGGGGACGTTTTTAGGGCGCAGCCTGGCAGATATGCTGCATATTTTCAATCCTTCGATCTTAATTCTTGGCGGCGGTGTCACTCAATCCGCTGACCTGATGTTTGAGGCCCTGCATACAGCCATTGAGGAGAGTGTGATCTCGCCGGATTACACCCGCGATCTGGTGATCACCAGCCCTGCGCTTGGTGATGATGCAGGGCTGCAAGGGGCACGCGGGCTGGCAGAAATGTCTTTCCCGCCGGATGGAATGCCTGTATGAAACACCCCCGGGATTACAAAGCTTTATGCAAAGGACGGTACTATTTTGCTGCCTGATTTCCGTGTTCGCCAAAGGGATTATTTTCTTGAATTAGCCCGGGCTCTGACCCAGGAGCTGGATGTTGACACGCTGCTGGAACGCACATTAACCATCTCGATGGAAGTGCTGGCAGGGCATGCAGGTTTGATCGCCCTGCGCTCTGAGACAGGTGAGTGGCGTATCCGGGTTTCACACGGCCTGCCGGAAGCCTTCCTTAAATTCATTGAGCCGTACCTGGCAGAAATTCCCCCGGCGCCTGAAGACCCTGAAAATCTGGAACTGCCCGGCATTGAGCATTTGCTGAAGGAATTGACCCAAACGGCGAGCCTGGGGCTGGTAACCAGTGTTGGTTTGCCATTAATCGCCCGCCAAACTGTAGTGGGGGTGATCTTTATCTTCCGCAATTATCTGACATTATTCTCGGCGTATGACCGCAAACTGCTGGCCGGTTTTGCCAACCAGGCAGCCATTGCAGTTCAGAATGCGCAATTTTACACGGCAGTCCGCCGCGAGAGACAGCGCATGGATGCCCTGCTGGACTCGGCAGCGGACGGGATCCTGATCCTGACTCCAAACCACCTCATACAAAAATGCAATCCAGCACTGGCACGGATACTGAACATTCGCCGTGAAGATGTTGAAGGCAAAACGCACGAGGAAATCATCCACTGGGCAAAACCGCCAATGGGGTTGACTCTGGTGCAAGCAGAAGCCGGCGGCTGGCCGTTGACCCCGAATGCACAGCTATATATTGAAGGCGACCTGCAGCGCGGCGTGGAGGATCAATCACCTTTGCCAGTGGGGATCACGTATGCGCCATTGATCGTGCAGGATGGGCTTCTGGTCAATATCATCGCCACGGTGCGCGATATCACCCGCTTCCGGCAGGCAGAGGAGATGAAGAGCACATTCATCTCGATCATCAGCCATGAGCTCAAAACGCCAGTGGCTTTGATCAAAGGCTATGTGGGCACCTTACGCCGGGAGGATGCGGAGTGGGACAAGGATGTGGTAGAAGACGCGCTGGCCGTGATCGAAGATGAAGCAGATCACCTGACTGCGATGATCGAAAACCTGTTGGACGCCTCTCGTTTGCAGGCTGGGGGCCTACCGATCAAGCGGTCTGACATTCAGCTTGCCAGTATGATCGCGCAAATTGCGGAGCGGATGAAAACCCAAACCTCGCGGCATGAGATCGTCGTTGATTTTCCGGAAGATTTTCCTGTGATCCTGGCCGATGAAAAACGTATGCGCCAGATCATCACCAACCTGGTTTCGAATGCAATCAAGTATTCGCCTGAAGGTGAAATCCGGATCCGGGGGCAGATACAACCTAACGATGTAGTGATCTGCGTAAGCGATCAGGGGCCAGGGATTGCATCAGAAGATATTCCGCATATCTTTGACCGCTTCTACCGTGCGCCGGACATGGCAAAATACACAAAGGGGGCAGGGCTTGGCCTGTATCTGACACGGGCAATCGTTGAAGCACATGAAGGGCGAATTTGGGTGGATACACAAAGCGGGCAAGGGGCACGCATCTGCTTTTCTCTGCCGCGCCAGGTGTAAATCCAAAGCGCACAAAATCCGGTTTATGGTACGGTCGGAATACGAACAGTACCCTGCAATTTCCCTAAACTACGGCTGAAATCAGCTGACGAAGAGCAAAGTTACCCATGCAGCAGTGGTATAATGCCCATCTGAATTGTCATCCAAATGCTACTTAAGGCCGCTGGATGCTTAAAAACAATAATAATTACTCAGGCGTATCTTTGCGAGGCAACTTTATCGCCGACACTCCCCGGCACTGCCTCCAGGGCAAGTGTGCACCTGCGGTGACAAGTGCAGGTGAGCAATTTCCACAACAGTGCGGAAGACTGCCACGTCGCAAAAGCGTGCTCCTCGCAGAGACATTTCCTGGGGAGGCTGAGTAATTACAAACAATAAATGAAATGAGAGATTTTTTATGCCCAAAACTACAGTGAATTGTCCACGCTGCCGGCAGCCGATTACAGCAGATATTCAGCAGCTTTTTGATGTTAATGAAGACCCGCAAGCCAAGGGACGTCTGTTAAGCGGGGCTGTGAATATGGCCCTTTGCCCGCATTGCGGATTTGAAGGTCCTTTGAGTACACCAATGGTGTACCATGACCCCGACAAAGAACTCCTTTTGACTTACTTCCCGCCTGAAATGGCACTGCCAATGAATGAGCAAGAGCGGATCATTGGCCCATTTATCAAGAAAGTAACCGATTCACTGCCAATGGAAAAGCGCAAAGCGTATCTGCTGCGCCCGCAAACGATGCTGACATTCGACAGCATGATCGAGAAAATCCTGGCCGGCGATGGAATTACCAAAGAAATGATCGAACGTCAGCGCAGTCAGATCAAGCTGATGGAACGACTGCTGAGTACAGTCAGTGCGGATTCGCGGGCTGAAATCATCCATCAGGAAGAAGCCCTGATCGATGAACAGTTCTTTGGGCTGCTGGCACAGGTGGCCCAGGCCAGTGTGAGCCAGGACGATGAAAAGGCGATGAAACAGTTTGGCGAGCTGCAAGATCAACTGCTGACCCTGACCAGCATCGGGCAAAAGATCAAAGCCCAGTCGGATGAAACCCAGGAAGCGATCAAAGCGCTTCAGGACGCTGGTAAAGAAGGGCTGACACGTGAAAAATTACTGGGCTTGATCGTGGAAGCCAATTCAGATGCGCGGTTGAGCGCCTACGTGAGCATGGCGCATTCCGGTATGGATTATGAGTTTTTTACCCTGCTGACCAGCCGCATTGAGGCAGCAGAAGACGAAGACAAAGAAAAACTGGAATCGCTGCGTGAAAAACTGCTGGATATGACCAACAAGATCGATGAAATGCTGCGCGAGCAGATGGAACAGGGACGTCAGGCTCTTGAAACAGTGATTGCCGAACCCAATATTGAAGAAGGGGTGATGAAAAATGCAGCCGCAATCAATGAGTTCTTCTTTGAAGCCCTGAAGAGTGAGTTGGAAAAGGCACGCACGGAAGGCGATCTGGAGCGGAGCGCAAAGTTAAATCAAGTTTCCGAAATTCTTCAGAAATTGACCAACCCGCCTGAGATGGAATTTATCAAAATATTACTCAGCGCAGAAAGTGAAGAAGAAAGAATAAAAATTCTGGAGGAAAATCCGCAGCTTGTTACCCCGGAGATGGTGCAATTAATGGGTTCTTTTGCCGCCCAGAGCGACTCGGATGAATCGCAGCCAGATGAGATCAAGAAGCAAATCCAGGATGCGTTCAGCACCGTGCTGCGGTACACAATGAAGAACAATATTGCCCAGTGATCTGCCCAAATTAATATGTTGACTGCCCACTTGAGTTCACAAGTGGGCAGTTTTTTTCTACACAAACACAGGAAGAACATTATTCCCCGTCGAGGAGAGAGGTGTTTTCCAAGCGCAAGCCATGTCCACGGACGGTGATGATGTATTCGTTGTCCGGGTCCAGAGAATTGAGCCGATCCCGCAGCCGACGAATAAGGGCATCCAGCGCCTGTTCCGAAACCCCCATAGCCTCTTCTGCATCCCAGACAGCAAGGATCAAATCACTGCGTGAAACCACTTCTCCCTGCTGGTCATACAACGTTTTGATCAATCGGAATTGTGGACCTGAAAGCGGCGGGACAAGTTCCTGCTGACCAATCCAAACACGCCGGGAGCGATCATCAAGGAATAAACGGCCAGCCGAGGGCAGTGCTTCTGTTGTGCGTTCATCAATAGGCACGGTGGCATCTGAACTCAGGAAGACAAAATGCTGCACGATGGCCACCTGAACGACATCGCTGTCCAAAAGGAGGACAGGCTCAGTGATACGTTCTCCATTGCGATAGGTGCCATTCTTGCTGGCCAGATCCTCGAGCAATACTCCGTTCTCCTGGCAGGTAACACGTACATGGAAACGGGATACGGAACGATCAGGAATCATGATATCGCAGGAAGCATCCCGCCCTATGATGAGGGATTGTGTGATCGTCCAGCGCTGACCATTCAACGGGCCGGTTTGTGCCACCAGGACTGGCAATTCTGTGGCCTGAGGTTCCATGAGATCATGCCTCCAAAATCAATTCGGCTATACGTAGTTATATTTCAACCGCAAGACATACACGAATGAAAATTTTCACCCGATGCTATGTTCCACGGGAGCAGTCAAGTTTTGTAGAATCAGGCTTTGTTGTCGCTGCGAGAAGGGTTATCACCCAAAGCAAGGTGTAATCCCAGGGAGGGGATTGCCCACCTGCACTGCGGCGCAAGTGACACCCCTTACGGGGTTCGCAATGACACCTGCAGCAGTGTTTCATTCGCAATGACAGTTGCAGCATTGTTTCATTTCATAGTTTCCACATCTTCTGATTGCTCCCTGTTCTACTTCGATTATAAGATAGATGGCGGTATAATAGAAGTGTTGAAGAGCAGAATTTATTTCTGCCAGCATAACTCCGCCAGACTGCGCACGAAAACACGCCGATATCCATCCGTGCCAACATATTTTCTGCGGAAATCACAGAAAGAAAGACTACTGCAATGCCGATTCCGTTAAAAGCCGGAGAGGTGCTCCGTGGCCGTTACCGCATCCGCCGGATCATTGGTCAGGGGGGCATGGGAAGTATTTACCTTGCCGATGACTTGCGGCTTGAAGGCCGCCAATGCGCCTTAAAAGAAGTGGAACACGATGCCTCTGCCGACCCGGAACTGCTTCAGGAAAACCGCGACCAGTTCCTGCGCGAAGCAACGGTGTTGGCGCGTCTTGACCACCCAAACCTTCCAAAGGTTTCAGACTATTTCTCTGTCAGCAGCCGGGATTATCTGATAATGGATTTTGTTCCCGGAAAAGACCTGCGCACGCACATGATCGAAGCCCGACAGGAGGAGAAGTTTCTGCCGGAAAAAGAAGTGCTGAAATGGGCGGTGCAGCTATGCGACGCGCTGTCCTACCTGCACAATCAGTCCCCACCGATTCTGCATCGCGATATCAAGCCCAGCAATCTTAAACTTACGCCAAGCGGTCTGCTGAAGCTGGTGGACTTCGGGCTGGTGAAGATGCTGGCACCTGGTGAAGTGACGATCACGGTTATTCAGGGACAAGGCACTGCACTGTATACACCGCTGGAACAGTATGGGGGGGACGGGGCACACACAGATGTACGCAGTGATATTTATGCGTTTGGCTCAACCCTGTACCATTTGCTGACCAACACCCCGCCAGCGGATGCACGTGAAAGGTTTTTGGACCCGACCAGCCTGATTCCCCCACGCCAGATCAATGCCAATATCAGCGCTTTAACGGAGCGTGCTATCCTGTGGGCAATGCAGCTTCACCCTGATAATCGTCCGAGCAGCATAGATAACTTCCGCAAGAGTTTGTTTGGCGAAAGACCGACGATCCCCAATCCGGCGATGCGCAAGGAGACAATCTGGCAGTTGACGACGCAAACGCCCGAGCGGGCTTTGTGGTGGACATCGGTCAGTTTAATGGCGCTCAGTTTGATCCTGACACTGGTACGGTAGTTACTTCCCCTTTCATTCAATTGCATATTGGGCTGAATTTTCCTCATCCTCCGGCACCACCCTGTGACTTAATTTTACAGGAAAGGAAACTGCGGGGCAAGTGTGCACCTGCGGTGACAAGTGCAGGCGAGCAATCTCCACGACAATGAGGGACGCTTCGCGGCCACGTCGCAAAAGCGTACTCCTCGCAGTGACATTTCCTGGGGAGGCTGGTAGTTACCTTAATTCATAATTTCAAACGCTTAACGACTGAAGTCGAACCTACAACGGGCTTATTCCAGCCCTGGTTTGGCTTTGTAGTGACGATTATGATTGTTAATTTTTGACATCTGACGACTGAAGTCGAACCTACAACAGCGATATTTTCATCATATTGAGAATTGCCGGCGATTGCTGCACAACCAGT
>JAIOTF010000221.1 GCA_021107195.1 Anaerolineaceae bacterium
GAGTTTTCGTTGTGATTCTCCGAGCAATTCAATGAGATGGGCATTGTGCACCAGGCGGTCGAGAATGGCATCGGCCAAGGTTGGATCTGGCAATCGGGCATGCCAGGCAGGGATGGGGAATTGGGAAACCAACAACGTGGCCATCCGTCCATAGCGGTCATCCAGAATATCCAACAAGAACTGAGCTTCTACCAAGGAAGGTTGGTCACGGAGCCAATCGTCGAGAATGAGTAAATTTGTCTTGTGGAGAGATTTGATCAAGCGGGGATAAGTGCCTTCCAATTGAGCCATCTTGAAATCCTGGAAAAGACGGGGCAAGCGAAAATAGCGGCGGGGCGGTGGGCGACCTGTGGATCGTCAGCCGCGTGCTGCGCTGCACGCCCGCCTGCCTGGTGCAGGATTTTGGAGACGGCGTGTGTCTCTTCGAACCGCCAGAGCCGCAGAATTGATATAAAGGATGTTTGATGTCAGCAATTCTCAAAATGCTGGAACAAATCTGTTGTAGGCTCGACTTCAGTCGTTATAGGTCAAAAATTAATGATTAAAATTGTTACTGTAAATCTGAATTGAGAATTGCTGGTTTTCCAAATTCCCTCTTGAAATAGAACAATTATTCTAGTATAATGGTATTGCTTGGGGTTATATGATTACTTTTCCGGATTTTGATTTCCCCCACAGTTTGCTGCGCGTTTTCACGAATTTCAACTCGCGAGGAATCCCATTTTATTCACATTTATTCCCTGGTTGCCCTCAGACGACATCACACAGGCTGGATTGTATTTCATATCCCTGACCCCCCGGGAACCTGCTGCTCTGTTGTCCGTGATGAAAAATGGCGAACAGCGATTAACCCCGCTGGGTACGATCGTCAAAGATAGCTTCCCTGTCCTGGAGCGTACCGGCGCCCTCACCCTGTACGCCTGGAGAATAGATCCTCACCACCTTCATTGCCTTCTTTTCCAGTATGATGCCTGCCTCAAGGAACTACGCACACTCCCTTTTTGGATCCCCCAACCGATCTCCGAAGTGATCCGCGTATTCAAATCCCGTTCCACAAGAAAGATCAATGCACTCCTCGGTATCAAAGGGATTCCTTTCTGGCGGCGAAAATACTATATTGCATATATTTGTGACCTCCAACAGCTCAGATCAATCAACCACGATTATTGAGGTTCACATTAATAAGTTAACACTTTCACCTGCGGATAATTCGTAAGGGCGAACATTGTCCAATGCTTTGTTGGATGGCATTCGCCCAAGCGGCATGTTAATTAAAATCCATGCTTAATTGCATATTGCCAATCCTGGCAGATCGTTTTCCAACAAATCTGCTTGAAATGACTCGGCCTGGGGCAATCCTCCTCCTCCTCCTCCTCCTCCTCCTCCTCCTCCTTCGCAGCTTTCGCAAGAGGGATAAAAAAAGTTAACCAATTTATGTCTATCAAGAAGACAATTCCGGCACAACTTGCAGGCAATAATGGCTTTCAATCGGGCTGACCTTACCCCTCTTTCAGCATCTGACCTTCCGGGTTGCTTCTCGATGAAACAAACACTTTCTGGAGTGCAGCGGTTTTCCAAAATGCTGGATGGAAAATATATCCTGATATTGAACCAACTGGTTCAACCGCTTGGTTCAACCAACTGGTTCAACCAGGTTGACAAACCACTTGCTCAAATTTATAATTCAAACAAGAACTTTTGTAACGAGGAGCAATTGGCAATGACTGTTGAACTGACGATTATCAATGCTGCTATTGAATGTATCGAAAAATATGGCATACAGGGCACCACCAACCGCCGCATTGCTGAAATCGCCGGGATCAGCAACGCCGCCATCAATTACTACTTCCGCACCAAAGACATCCTCATCGCCCAGACGCTTGCCCTCACTCTCGAAAATGCCTTTGACTTCGCCAACTTTGAAGACCCGCCAGACGCTTCGCCAAAACAGCGCTGCATGACCATCTTCAATGACCTCATCGTCGGCAGCCTCAATTATCCGGGCATCACCCGTGCCCATATCTATCCGCTGCTCGTAGAGGGCAAATATACGCCCGAAGTTGTGGCCCGTCTGAACCAGTTCACTACCCAGCTCGCTGCCGACCTCCACACCCGCGGCTGTCTTCTCCCTGAAGAAGAATTGCACCTTGCCATTGCCCAGGCCACCATGGCAGTCTTGATGGCTGTTTTGTCGCCCGCCCTCTTTGCTGATGGTTTGCATACCGACCTGCGTCTGCCGCAAGATCGCCAGCGCTTTGTTACCCGTCTGGTCAACCGCCTTTTCAGCGAGGTGGCCAATGGATAAAGTCAAACGCCTGGTATGGATCGCCAGCATCTTTCTCATCAGTCTCGGCGTCATCTCCCTCGTTTTGAATGTCGGCTTTGGTCTTGATCTCAACTTTAGCTGGCCGCTTGTTGTCATCCTCTTGGGCGGTGCTTTCTTCATCCTCGTTGAAGCCCTCCGCCATAAATGGGCCTGGGTAGACTGGTTCTACTTCCCTGGCTGCATTTTCCTCGCTCTCGGCTTGATCTTCCTCTTCAATGTCATCACCAATGATTGGGCTGCCTGGGCCTATGCCTGGCTGCTCCTGCTCACCGGCCTGGGGGCTGGCGTGGTGCTTGTCAATCGCACTGGCCGCTGGCCGCAGCAGGTGACCGTGGTTGGAATCGGCACGATCATTACTGCCACCGCAGCGTTCGTTTTGTTTGGTGCCATCACCGGCGGGCTTTTCATTCAGGTTACGGCTCCCTTGCTGCTCGTCGTCTTTGGCGTTTCCTTGCGCTGGCTCCGTCTGGAAACCATCCTCCCGGAACAATTCCAGCGCCGGCTGCAGGAACGACGAACCACCGCCAGTGGACAAACAGCCTCCTCCGGGCAAGATGTCCTCATTGAGCCCCTTAGTGCTCGTGAACGGGAAGTGCTGACCCTCATCGATCAGGGTCTTACCAACCGTGAGATTGCCGACAGGCTCACCGTCGCGGTCAGTACTGTCAAAACGCACATCAACAACATTTATGGCAAACTGGGTGTCCGCACCCGCATTCAGGCCATTAAACAGGCCCGCGCGCTGGGTTTGATTGAAGATTGAGCTGCCAAAGCAGCGAAAATAGACCTGAAATGGATCAGGAGGGGGGTGGAGAGACGAATCCACCCCCCATTCCCACCCTTTTACCGATGCGTTTCCACCCGTGAAAATGATATAGATAGGTCAGCACAACGCCAGCCCAACTGGCAGTTTATTTTGAAAGGATAGAAAATGGAAATATCATTGAACGGGAAAACTTACGTTGTCACGGGTGCCACTTCCGGCATCGGTCTGGCAACTGCGGAACAATTGGTCAAAAAGGGGGCGGCAGTCATTGGCATCGGCCGCTCGCAAGAGCGCTGTGACGCGGCCAAGGCGCACCTGATCTCGCTTGATCCCCAGGCCAGCGTTACCTGTTGTCTTGCAGATCTTTCTTTACAGAGCGATATCCGCGCCCTGCGGGGAAAGATTGAGAAAGCCCTGGCAGAAATGGGAAAGGAATACCTGAATGGCCTGGTCAACAATGCCGGCACATTCACTTACTGGTTGGCGCTGACCCCCGAAGGTTTTGAAAAGCAATGGGCTGTCAATCATTTGGCGCCGTTCCTCCTGACTCATGAACTCTTACCTCTTTTGCTGGCTGCACCCACCGCCCGGGTGGTTACGGTAAGTTCCGGCTCCCATTACCAGGGGCGTTTGAAATGGGACGACCTCCAGTTGCGCAGACGTTACAGCGGACTGCGCGCCTATCAAAACACCAAGCTGGCGAATGTCCTCTTCACCCTGGAACTGAACCGGCTCATGGGGGCGGATTCTACCGTGCGCGCTTTTGCGGCTGACCCGGGATTGGTGAAAACCGATATCGGCCTGAAAGGCACGCCATCTTTGGTGCGCTGGTTTTGGAAGCGCCGCCGCGCAGGCGGCAAACCGGCGCACGTCCCTGCTCAGGGCATCGTCTTTCTCTTGTCAGAGCCTTCGCTCCAGGGATCAGATGAAGTCTACTGGAAGGCTGGCAAGCCCAAACGTGCCAGTAAGTTCGCTTTGAATGAAGATGATGCCTTCCGCTTGTGGGCACAATCCGAACTCATGTGTGGCATTGCCTAGGAGAACATAGCGATGAAGACGAACAAAGAATTTGACAATGGAACAGCAGGCAAAAGCCTGGTGATGATCACAGGAGCATCAGGCGGGCTGGGTAAGGCATTTGCTGTGGAATGTGCCAGCCGCGGTTGGAACCTTTACCTGACCGATCTGCGCCCCGAACCGCTGCAAGTGCTTGCCAATGGTTTGCACAACACTTATCGTATGCAGGTGCATACCCGGCCATGTGACCTGGCTGACGTAGCATCACGCGCAGACTTTCTCGCGCAGATCAGAGAAGAAGGGCATCACTTCTGGGGACTGATCAACGTCGCCGGCCTGGATCATGAAGGCCTCTTCTTCGAGCAATCCTCGCAGCAAATCCGCAATATCGTGCGCCTGAATATTGAAGGTACGCTTGAAATGACACATGGCATGATGGCCTTCCGCGATCCGCTGCAAGCCTTTCGCATCATCAATGTGGCCAGCCTGGCCGGCTTTTTCCCCATGCCGGTCAAGGCCACCTATGCCGCTTCCAAGCGCTTCCTGCTGGATTTTTCATTGGCCTTGCGCAATGAATTGCAGGATGCAGGTGCCACGGTG
The DNA here is from genome assembly GCA_021107195.1 of Anaerolineaceae bacterium. Taxonomy (GTDB): domain Bacteria; phylum Chloroflexota; class Anaerolineae; order Anaerolineales; family Anaerolineaceae; genus SMBSF63. The sequence continues at coordinate 4,710 of JAIOTF010000221.1, forward strand.
ACCGTCTTATGTCCCGCCGGTCTGCCCACCACGCCCAAGTGTATCGAGTCCATAGATTCGCAGGGCATTATGGGCCAGTTGACCACGCAGAATATTGGCACCGTTGCCAATCAAACCCTGAACGCCGCCTTGAAAGGCAAGGCGGTTTGTATCCCCGGCAGGTTGAATCAGTTCATAAGCGTCGCCAGTTCGCTTATCCCAAAGGTTGCTGTGGTGAACCTCATCGGTAATCGTTGGCGGGCGACGCGTCAGCGTGTGGTTTCACAAATAAGATGATTATCATTTTTCTTTTGTTTTATAGGGCGGTGCAAAACCGCCCTTTGGATAATAACGACAAGCATGTATAGGGCCCTTGTTAGTTTACCCAACGGGTTGTTGATCATTATTCCGCTCGCTGAGCTTGTCGAAGCGAGCGGACGGAGGTACCTCCATCCGCATCCGCCTATTGGCTCCTGTTGAGGCTCACATTAATAAGTTAACGCTTTCACCAACGGCCTCAGAAAATTCAGGTGTCTTCGTAAGGGCGAATGGCGTTCGCCCAAGCGGCATGTTGATTAAAATCCATGCTTAATTGTATATTGCCAATCTTGGTAGATCGTACCCGAAGGGTGGTGGGGGATGCTGCGGAGCAGCAGGGGGATTGCCCCAGAACCGAGTAATTTCAAGCAGATTAATGGGAAATTTGTGTACCAGGA
>JAIOTF010000062.1 GCA_021107195.1 Anaerolineaceae bacterium
CTGGCAGCCCACCAGACTCTGCAGGCGCGCGCCAGAGAAAATGCGGATCGGCTTGAAGCGCCCCACGATCTCCCCATCCTGCATAAAAGGCGGCGCCATCACCAGCGAGGGATTGGCCCCAATCCCGTTTTCCATATTCATCGTCGGATACCCCAGATAGTAGCCATCCGGGCTGCCTTCCTCGCTGGGGCAGTAGAGCAGGGTATCGTTGGCACTCCAGCTTGCACTGCACAGATTGTTGAGGAAGTAATAAGCATTATCAACATTGATTTCGACGTAGAGCGGTTTGTTTTCTGCACCGACGCCAAACATGCTGCCGTCCGGGCTGCGAATTTTAAAGAAACCAACGTAGTTCCCCTTCTCCAGCGGAGCAACCAACTCAACCGAGATCAGGCCCAACTCGCCGGGTGCCACCGGATTTTCAACCAGGGCTTTCTCTATCGGGGTGCCCATCTGGTCTCCCGACAAAAACACCAATTCATAGTCAGCATTCCAGGTGGTCACGCCGTCATTTTGCAGCGCCCAGGTCTTTTTGAAGGTTGTTCCCGGCGGGATGAAAGTGCCATCGGCAATGGTAATATCGGTAAGAAAAGTGGCTACATCCCAACCTGTCGCACCGCCGCTGCTGGTCGGTGCAGCAGTAGCCGCCGCCAAAGTAGCCGTGGCCGCGTCAGTTGGTTTGGGGGTAGCTATGACTACGACCGGCTCGCACTCCGCAGCCAGTGCAGTCTTGACCACTTCCACCGTGGCTGCCACAGCGGCATCCACCAGCGCCTGCACGGGTTCAGTGGGTTCAATCTCAGGGGACGCACTGCACGCACTGATCAAAATGGTCATCACGATCATCACTGTCGTCAACTTCCATATTCTATTCATCTCTCACCTCTTTGTTCTTAACAGCTTGCCGCCCCCGCAAGAAGCATCGCCAAACAAGCAATCCAATCGCTGCACCGCCCACATCCACCAGCAGGTCAAAAACCTCCCCCCATCCCGGCATGCGTGCAGCTCCCCATAATTGTAACCCTTCCTGGGCAAAAGCCACAATCAGCAGGATCACCCACAACCACGCCCTGTGCAGGCGCTTGCCAAACACCCATCCCAATCCCAATGCCAGCACCGCATACAGGGCGGCATGCATCACAACATGCACCCAGGTCGGGGCAAATATGCGATTGAACCAGACGTTCCAGGCAGAATGAGACCGGCTGGCCCAGGCCATGGGGAACAGAATCCCCACCAGCCACAGCAGCAAGGCTGCGCCGACCAACCTTTTCTTGTGTTTGCTCTTAAGCTTTGCCAATGAATGCCTTTATGAATCGCTTTAGCTTAAGCGGGCTGCCCGCCAGCATGATCTGGGCATGGAACAAGCGCGTTACGCTGACGATGATCCATACGACTGTCACCATCATCAACCCCACCGCCAGCAGCAACTGCCACAGCGGCACCGTTCCCGATGCCAGACGGGTCATCATGATCACCGGGGACGTCATGGGGAACAAACTCAACACCAGGGCCAGCGTGCTGCCAGGATTGTCAATAATTGCGCTGAAGAGCATCATGCAGGCGATCAAGGGAGCAGAAACCAAAAGAGAAAACTGTGTAGCTTCCTTGATGTTCGGCACTACTGCCCCAACTCCGGCCATCAGGCTGGCATAAATTGCATAACCCAACAAGAAAAACACTGCCCCCCACACAATCGTAAAAGTAGGCAGTACGAACGCCTCCGAGAGGCCAAACTGCTGTCCGCTCATCCGCAGCAGGCCAAAGCCACATGCCAACCAGAATGAGGTTTGCAGCAATCCCGCCAAACCACCGGCGGCAATCTTGCCCGCAATCAGGTCAAACGGCCGCAGCGATGTCAACAATCCTTCCAGCATGCAGTTTTCTTTTTCCTTTGTTACACTACGCAACAACAGGCTGGCATTGCCAAAGATGACAAAATAGAACAACATGGTAATGGCGTAGGGAAGAAAGAAACTCATCGCCGCATCAGGGTCACGCTGCGGTTCATCGGAAAGAAGCTGTTCTTCAACCACCATGGGCGCACGCAGCCGCTCAAACGCCGTCATATCGCCTTCCAGGAGATTAAATTCAATCAAGTCACCAATCCTGTTCATACTGTCAGCTTCTCCCAAGATACCAGACAGCCCGCCATATTTCTTCACCTGACCACTTTCAATATAATCAGCGGCGATCACATAATAGAACTGGATCTCTTCAGCAGCCACAGCCACTTCTGCCAGCACTTCACTCTCATACGAGAGCAGCGTTTCTTGCAGTTCTCCAGGGATCTGCTGCACCAATCCGCTCTGGTCGACAAATCCCACAAACATCACTTCTTCAGAAGGCACAAACAGCTCTTCAAAAACCGCAGAAGAGCGTTCGGCGCCAAAGCGGGACAAGACCGTCAGGGTCACAAACGGGAGCAGTGGTACTAAAATCAATAGCAGCAGGAAAGACTTGCGCAGCACCAGTGTTTTTAATTCATGTTGAAAAACGAGAGAAAACTTGCTCATTGTTGCCGTCCTTTCCCCTGGAACAACTCCTTCAGACGCAACCGCCTATCATATTGCAAGATTCCACGGTGAAAAGCAACACCCGCCAGCCATATCATTCCAGCAACCGCAGCCAGTGAAAGCCCGAAAGAAAAAACAATCTGCCAAACTGGCACACTCGAAGAAGACATCCGGAACGGCATCGACAATGGCGCAGTCAAAGGAAAAATACTCAACACCACTGCTGCCGTACTGCCCGGC
>JAIOTF010000117.1 GCA_021107195.1 Anaerolineaceae bacterium
AAAGCCAACTTGAGCGCGTGGTTAATTCCATGCGCTCTCTTTGTGATAATCCCAGACCACCCGGATGTGTAAAACTTGAAGAACGTCTATATAGGGTCAGGCAGGGTCAGTATCGCATTATCTATGCGATATTTGACGATGAAATAGTTGTTGCCATTTGCAAGGTTAATAGAAGGTCAGAAGATACTTACAAGAACCTCCAAACTCTCTTGAATCGGGCAGAGAATGTTCTTGGCGAAAAGGACTGACAACTTGTCAGCTAACCCTGTCATTCGCTAACAAAAACGGCAAACCGAGCCTGTTCGCAAGCATAAAACTCTTTGCTTGCCCCTTAAATGTTAAAACACAAGGGGATTTATATGAATATTTTGACGCCAATTTTAAACCACTTTGATGCCTGCCAGGCGTTAGTATCAAAGTACAGTGCCTCTCATCAGAGGGGGTATTAAACAATTAAATAGAGATGGGGAACGCTATGACAAACACTTTCAAAACACTGTCCAAATTGTGCAATATTCTTGTTGTTGTATCCATGCTGATCAATTCATTAGCATTTTCGCAAGTGGTGCAAGCAAAAGCTGCACCGCCTGTACCGGCAGAGCCAGCGTTGGAGACAAGTCTCGTCGAAGAAACGAGCTACGGAAGTGGTTGGAGAGGTGTAAGCCTGCCCGAGAGCCAACCGGTGGCGCGCCTTTCAGAGCAACTGGCTGCGCAGGCAACAGACTATGAAGAAGAAGCCCGGCTTAAGGTTAGTGTTGAACCGGAGATCTACATCCCTGGCAAACCCATTCAGATCCATTGGTCGTTTCGCGGCAGGCAGCTTGATCCCACTGCAGAAATCGTTGTTTTTCTTAACAAGGAAACCGTTCCTGCAAATGAAGAATTCGCAAAGTCTTTCCAAACGGACGGCGAATTGCGTTTCGCAGCAAATGAAAAGGATGGCAACACTATTGACCTGACGGTCAAGCGAACTACAAAAGAACCGCTGGAAATGCGGGTTGTTCTGCAGGAGCGGGGAAAAATCCTTGACGAACAAATCATCATTCTAGGAGAAGCAAATTACACAGAGGAGAAGATCACTACGGGTAATATTGAAGCTTTTGGGGGAAAGGTCAGATTGAGTTTACCGGACAAATTCGCTAGTGAGGCGCTGGTCATGGACGTGCGCAGCCCCAGCCCGCACAGCACTCCGGCGCTCTCGCTGACTGGCAACCCGATAGAAATTATCGCCGTTGGAACGGCCACAGGGAAAAATGTTACAAAGTTCAACAGCCCTGTAACATTGCAAATCGAATATGATGAAAGCCACATCTTTGACTGGCGGGAAGAAAATTTGCAGGTCTTCTACTATGATGAGGAAATCGAGGACTGGTTCCCGCTGGCAACCGAAGTGGATACCAAGAACAACACGTTGACTGCCCAAACGGATCACCTGACCGTCTTTGACTACAAGGCATCCTCCTGGCAGGGTTATGATCTTCCTACGGTTGATGACTTCAAGGTGGCAGGATTCACCGGCGCCGGGACATATGGAATTAATTTGTGGACACCGCCGGGAACAGCGGGTTTGCAGCCACAATTGACTTTGCAATATAACAGCCAGGTCATTGATGACGCAACCAGTTTCTCTCAGGCTTCCTGGGTTGGCATGGGTTGGTCGATGGATACAGGGGCGATCACAACCGATCTGCATGGCACTACGGATGATCCAAAAGATGATACCTATAGCATTTCTTTGAGCGGGATCAGCAGCCAATTGCTGCCAATTGGCAATTCGGAGTACGTGACTGCAAATCGCAGCTATGACAAGATCATTTATAACGATACAAACAAATCCTGGAAGGTGTATGGCACGGATGGAACCTTGTATGAATTCCTGGCAGACGACCTTCAACGTGTCAGCGGTATGGGTTCCGTTGAGGGCTGTGCAGCCACCACAGCCGACCTAACAGTGAATTTGAAATGGTCGCTGAGTTCGGTCACTGACAAGTTCGGTAATACTATGACCTATGAGTACGAGTTTGAGGAGAAGTCCAGCTCTTGCAAGGATCAGATTGCCGTTTATCCAAAATCAATCACTTACGCCAATGATCATTATCGAGTATTTTTTGAACGCGACAACCTGCGCACAGATTACCAACAGTCATGGGCTGATTCAAATTCGATTGTGCTGTATCGAACCGGGCGATTGAAGAAAGTGCTTATTCAACATTATCCAGAAAATGGTTCGGCTTGGGAAACCATTAGGCAATATGAACTGAGTTACGTGAGTGGTGACACTAACCTGATCTACCCGCATTTCGTGTTCTCGGGTGGCGGGCGCACACTTACATTGGCAGGCATTCAGGAGCTGGATGGAGACGGGAATGCTTATCTGCCAGCCGTACAGTTCTTCTATGGCGACTTCATGCATTTAACCAAGGTGGACAATGGCCAGGGGGGGAGAGTCACACTTACGTATGAAGTGCAAACCATGCTGGATACGGTTAACAAAAAAGAGCGCGCTTTCTATGTTTTATACGGCACAGACCAATGCACTTATCCGTTGCCATACCATTCCTGGAGTGGCAGCAGCGGCCTGGTGGGGTGTTCCCCGGATCACTATTTGCATCTCAGCAGTAATGGCGTAGCGCAGCACACCATACCTGAACATATTTATAAAGTAGGTGGTTGGTATCATGCGGATATTAAAGCTGGCGCTGGGGGGGCAACAGATACAACGTTGAAATATGGTTTGATAAACACCTATACCCAGGAATTGAACGTGATGTCACATACAGATATTGATAGTACCCAAAGACATCTTACGGAAGAAATGCAAATGGATATTTTGATCAGTCGCACAAACCAGAAACTGTATCTGGAATGTTCCGATTGTAAAGTGCAAGAGGCACGCTTTTCATTAATGCCCATTGTTTATCGCTGTGCGACCAGAACGGTTAGTGACCTTGCTACGGGGCAAAGCACCACTTTCACATACAATTATGATAATGCGTCGACGAACACAGAAGCAGTCTCCCAGTTTGTATCTGAAGCCAGTACAGATACGGATTTCCCCGATCTTTACAACCGTCCATACCGCGAGTTCCGCGGACATTCCATGTCACGGATAAAGAATGAGGACGATCTTTCCACAGTGACCTGGTATTACCAGAGCGATGAGTTAAAAGGCTCGGCTTACCGCACGTTGACCATGCAGGAGAATTTCTTCGATGAATTCAACACGCTGAGTACAACTAACTGGACAGCGGGGTCAACAGGCACCAACAGTGTCCCGGACAAGGAAGCATTGATTGCCGCAGCACGCGTGGCAGACGAACCTTTGACCGATTTTGATACCATGCTCAAATCAGAAGGGGAATCAGGAGATGGTGATGTTACCTTCGCACGCAGCTCATCCAGCCTTTCAAACGGAGAAACCGCCATTTTTCATTTCCGTTTGAGTGGGGATAATGCCCATGGGAAAGTGGGCCTGTTGGGTAGTGAGGGGCAATATTTTGGTATTGAGCTGTATCCGGATACCGGCGGAATTATCGCACGTACCCTTTACAACACAGGCAGCGGATCAACTACTGGCGATACGCTGATCCAGGCAGGGACGTTTCAGCGTGATAAATGGTATGCGGTGATGTTCATCGCTGATGCCTCAAACGGTTTTCGCGGGAAGATATGGCAGGTGGATGATCCCACAGCGACCGGCGAATTCTCAATTGGTGGTCTAACAGATGCAAGCTGGAAATATACACAGACTGTCAATAACGGTGTCTTGTGGCTGGATGCATACATGGAAGGTGTGCTCTACAATGAAAGCGAAACCAAATATGTGATCGAGGATCAATATGATACAGATTCCGCTACAACAATCCCGAATCTGTCTCCTAGGCCGTATCACGACGATGATGACGATGATGTGGATGACGATGGGGAAGAATATACAGATTTGCAGGTCGTGTGGACATATCCCACCGAGACGATCCAGCGCAATTACGAAGGGTTCAGCACCTGGGACGGGGTGCGCCAGGAATACTCTTATCTTGAAACGGACCAAAATAGCAACCAATACGGTAACCTGACTAGAGTCACCTATTCCGGCGGCGATGAATCCGGCTGGACGGCGCACCATGCCACACGCACGCAGTACTGGCCTACGAACACCAGCAATGTCTATTTAGTGAGTCTACCTGCCCGTTCGATCACACTGGATTGCGAGAGCGGCTGTGATTTTAATGGCGAGAGCGATCTACTTTCGGCAAGCCTCAATATTTATGACAGTAATCCAACATATAGTGTGGCACCCACTGCGGGGAAGCTC
>JAIOTF010000282.1 GCA_021107195.1 Anaerolineaceae bacterium
GCATCTCTTCTTCAGCCTGCGGCATAACTTCACCCTTATAAATCCAGACCTTGATACCAATCTTTCCATAGGTGGTCAACGCTTCTGTTTTAGCAAAATCAATGTCTGCCCGTAGTGTCTGCAGCGGCACACGGCCTTCACGCAGCCACACGGTGCGAGCCATTTCAGCGCCAGCCAGGCGGCCAGCCACCATCACTTTACAGCCTTCCGCACCCTGGCGAAGCGCCTGCTGAATGGAGCGTTTCATCGCCCGCCGGTAACTGATCCGGCGTTTAAGCTGACCAGCAATATTTTCAGCCACTAAATAGGCATCCAAATCGGGCATTTTGATCTCTTTGATCTCAAGATCAATCCGCTTCCCGGTCATTGTTTCCAGTTGCTTCCGAACTTTTTTGACATTCTCGCCTTTACGCCCAATCAAAATACCAGGCTTGGCAGTATGTACAACCACCTTCACCTTACCGGCGAAACGCTCCACTTCGATCTGGCTCACACCAGCTCGGTCAGATTGGCTTCTCACCAGATCACGAATGGCAATATCCTGATGTAACTGATTGACGTAATCCTCTCCCTCTGCATACCAACGGCCCAACCAGGGCTTGTTGATATTCAGGCGGAAACCTACAGGATGAACTTTACGGCCCATAATTACTCCTGCTATCTCCTTTATCAGCCCGCCAGGACTGTCCAGCAACCCTGGCAATGGCCGATCTTATCCTTCCCGCTCACGTAAAACGATCGTAATGTGTGACGAGCGGCGCAAAATCGGTTTGAAACGCCCGCGGGCGCCAAATCGCCGCCACTTACGGGTGGGTGCAACATCCGCTGTGATCTTGTAAATATACAGATCTTCGCGGCTCAGACCAAAATTCTCCTCGCCATTCGCAATTGCCGATTCCAGCAATTTCTGCACATGGGTAGCAGCCGCTTGCGGTGAAAACTTGAGGATGTTCACTGCATCACCCACAGATTTTTCCCGCACCATATCGATCACCAAGCGAGTCTTTTGGGCAGAAACGCCGCAATAGCTCAACTTTGCACGAATATCCTGTGCCATGATCTGCTACCTCCTCTTCGACGATTTTTCAACAATATGACCACGGAAATTCCGGGTGGGCGCGAATTCACCCAAACGATGACCAACCATGTTTTCCGTCACATAGACCGGAACATGGCGGCGGCCGTTGTGAATTGCAATCGTGTGTCCAACCATTTGCGGGAAGATCGTACTATCCCGACTCCAGGAGCGGATCACTTTCTTTTCACCACGGGCGTTCATCGCCTCAATCTTCTTCAACAGCTTTGGGGCTACATACGGCCCCTTTTTCAGCGATCGTGACATATCTTCGTCCCTCTCTCGCTACCTACCGACTATCGACCACTACCGGTCTTGCGGCGGCGAACAATATACTTGTCGGTTTGCTTATTACGACGGGTCTTATAACCCAGGGTCGGTTTACCCCAGGGTGTTTTCGGACCGGGCATACCAATCGGTGAACGACCTTCACCACCACCATGCGGATGGTCTCGGGGGCTCATCGCAGATCCACGCACAGCCGGGCGGATGCCCATATGGCGTTTACGGCCAGCCTTCCCTAATTTGATATGACTGTGATCAATATTGCCAACCTGGCCAATAGTTGCATAGCATACTTGACGTACCAGGCGAACTTCACCAGAAGGTAAGCGCACCTGCGCATAATCGCCTTCTTTGGCCAATAACTGAGCAGAAGTACCAGCCGAACGCACCATTTGGCCGCCTCTGCCTTCTTTCAACTCAATGTTATGAATTGTGGTACCCATGGGAATGCGGGAAATCGGCAGGCTGTTGCCCGGGCGAATATCCGCATCCGGACCAGCCGATACTTTGTCACCAACCTTCAAACCAACCGGGGCCAAAATATAGCGTTTTTCGCCATCAGCATACACCAACAATGCCAGGCGTGCCGTGCGGTTCGGATCATATTCAATCGCCCTGACAGTGGCTGGAATGTTGCGCTTGTTACGCTTGAAATCGACTATACGAATATATCGTCGATGACCACCGCCCTGGTGGCGAACCGTGATGCGGCCATAAACGTTGCGGCCGGAATGTTTCTTCTTGATGATGATCAACGACCGCTCAGGCTTGGTCTTGGTGATCTCTTCAAATGTATAGCCAGTCATATCGCGCTGACCAGGGGTCGTAGGTTTATAAACCTTTACAGCCATCACTCAACTCCTTCGAAGAACGGAATGCGATCTTCCGGTGCAAGGGTGACAATGGCCTTCTTGTAACCGCTCTTGCGTACTTCCATCCGGCGGCTTCGCGGACGGCGAGAACGCTTGGCGGGCACGTTAATCACATTCACCCGCAGCACCTCAACATCGAAGATCTTTTCCACAGCATCTTTGACCATGGTCTTGGTGGCGCGTGAGTCCACCTCAAATGCATATTGATGCAATGCACTTTGCTGATAGCTGGTCTTCTCGGTCACCAACGGACGGCGGAGAATATCATAAATCGTGGACATTCGTTCCTCCTATCCAAAATTCTCAGTGATCACATCCAATGCCGACAAAGGCATGACCAGCTTGTCATAGTAAAGCAGATCACGGATGTTTATATAATTGGCGAACAAAACCTTGGCATCGGGCAAATCGTGAGTAGCACGGATCACACTCTCATAAGCCTCTTTTTCAGGAAGAATCACCAACGCGCTGTCGCTTTGCACAAGAGTATCCAGTGCTTCAGCCATCAAGCGGGTTTTAGGTTCTTCCAATGCCAGTTCTTCTACCAAAACAATGCTCTTATCGGCTGCCTTTGAAGACAGACCAGAGCGCAGCGCTGCCCGGCGCATCTTGCGCGGCATCGCCTTTGTGTACTTGCGAGGTTGTGGCGTATGAATCTTGCCACCGCCAACCCATTGCGCAGACCGGATAGATCCCTGACGCGCCCGGCCGGTACCTTTTTGCCGCCATGGCTTTTTGCCACCGCCAGCTACCTCGCCGCGAGTTTTCGTCTTGTGGGTGCCCAGTCTCGCATTCGCCATCTGGCGAACAAAAGCCTGATGCATCAAATCCACAGAAATTGGGGCTTCAAAAATATCCGCCGGCAATTCTACCGTGCTGACCTTTTGCCCCTGCATGTTGACAACATCTACTAACATCGTAACTTTGCTCCCTTTATGCAAGTCGGGAAACCAGACTCAGAATAATCTGATTACTGTTTCCGCGCCTCCTTGATCAACACCATCCTGCCACGCGGTCCAGGAACTGCGCCACGGACACCGACCAAATTTCGTTCTGCATCAACCAGTTCAACTTTCAGATGCTGCGAAGTCACACGAACATTGCCCATATGGCCGGGCCCCCGAGCGCCTTTAAAGACACGTCCAGGGGTTGTACCAGAACCTCGTGAACCGGGAGCGCGCTGCCGGTCGGATTGACCGTGGGTTTTGGGCCCGCCGGCAAAGCCATACCGTTTTACGGCGCCCGCAAATCCGCGGCCTTTGCTCGTGCCGATGACATCAACGCGCTCACCAACGGCGAACACATCTGCTTTAAGCACGTCACCTTCTGCAACATCCAGATCCTTGACACGGAACTCGCGCAAGAAACGCAGGGGAGGCAATTCATTCTTTTTAAGATGCCCAAGCGTTCCACCTGTTAAGCGCTTCGGCTTAACTTCACTGAAACCCATCTGCACTGCAGCATAACCATCTCTTTCCTGCGTGCGAACCTGGGTTACATAGCAAGGCCCAGCTTCAATGAGAGTGATGGGGATTGCCGCACCATCTTCATCGAAAATCTGGGTCATTCCGATTTTCTTGCCAATAAGCCCTTTCAACATCTCGATTTTCTCCTTGTTATTTTAGACTTCTAAGGACTGTCAGCCTGGGCTGGGCTGCATCATCCCGCAGTAGTACAGTCAATGATCCAGGGGCAACACATTTGGTTTTTTTTCATGCGCCAACTGAACCGCTCTTATACTACCTGTTGTTTTGGCTTTATCAGCCAAACCTGACTATGATACCACAAGTTCGCTAATTAGGCCAGACCTGAGGTGAATATTCAAAATATATTCACCTCAGGTTTGTTGCTCATACTATTACATCTTGATTTCAATATCAACGCCTGCGGGCAAGTTCAACCGCATCAACATATCAATTGTCTTTGAATCAGGTTCCATCACGTCAATCAAACGATTATGCGTACGAATTTCAAAATGCTCGTGCGAATCTTTATCAATGAACGTTGATCGGCGAACCGTGAATCGTTCGATTTTCGTCGGCAGAGGCACGGGGCCAACTACCTGCGCACCACTGCGCTCAGCCGTGTCGACGATCCGCTTGGCGGATTGGTCGAGGACACGGTGATCATACGCCTTCAGGCGAATGCGAATTCGTTGTTTTGCCATGCGTTAATTCCACCTTATTCCATGATCTTGGTGATCACACCAGCGCCGACGGTCAGGCCACCTTCGCGGATTGCGAATTTGGAGCCTTGCTCGAGCGCCACTGGAACGATCAGTTCTGTTTCCACATTGACGTTATCACCA
>JAIOTF010000243.1 GCA_021107195.1 Anaerolineaceae bacterium
AAATAGCGCAGACCAATTTGCAAGGTTCGCATCTCCTGGCGGTTGGTGATGATCAGCGGCCACAAATAAGCGTTCCAGTTCCCCATGAAGGCAAACAACGCCTGAGCTGCCAGGGTTGGTTTTATCAGTGGAACGCAAATCTGCCATAAGAATCTCAGCCTGCCGCAACCGTCCAGTTTGGCGGCCTCTTCCAACTCGTCCGGGATCGTCATGAAGGCTTGTCTGAGCATAAAAATGCCAAAAGCGTTAGCGATAAACGGCACGATCAATCCCTGATATGTATCGATCCAGTGTAATTTCTGGATGATCAGGTATGATGGCACCAGGGTCACCTGGGTTGAGATCATTGTTGTGCTCAGGAAAAGACTGAATAAAAACCCTTTTCCTTTGAATTCCATGCGTGCAAATGCAAAGGCAGCCAATGAACAGGAGATGAGCTGTCCGATGGTCACGCAAGTTGCAACCAGAGCGCTGTTAAAGAAATAGCGTGCGAATGGCGCAGCCTGGAATGCATCGACATAGTTTTGGAAACGCCATGCTCGGGGAATCCATTGCGGAGGATATGCAAAAACTTCCTCGGGGCCTTTCAATGAGGTTGTGGCCATCCAAATAAACGGCAGCACGACGATAAGGGCAGTGATGGTTAACACGATGTACCACATCCATTTCCCCGCTGCCGATTGAAAGCGTTTCGATTTGAAGAAATTCTGGAGGTTTGCTCCAGAGATGGCTTTGTTATCCATAATGCACCTTCTTTTCTACAACCTTGAATTGGATAAAGGTCAATACTAATATAAACACGAACAACACAACCGCGACAGCAGAAGCCAAACCAATTTGGAAATATTGAAATGCGTATTGGTAGAGGTAATACGCTAAGGTTGTGGTAGCCCCTAAAGGACCGCCCTGGGTCATCACATCGATCTCGGTGAAGGCTTTGAGTGAGTTGATCACCCCAATGATCAAAATGTAAAATGTGGTTGGGCTTAACAAGGGCAATGTAATCAGGCGAAATTGACCCGTCCAGTTAGCGCCATCGATTTCAGAGGCTTCATACAAATCGTGGGGGATCGATTGAAGTCCTGCCAGAAAGATCACGATGTTATATCCCATGCCGCGCCATACCCCCATTACAATCAGGCAGGGCATAGCTAACAGCGGGTCGCGCAGCCAGGCCTGGATTGGCAGCCCGAATCTTATCAACAGGGTGTTGAACAAGCCGTAGTCCGCCGGATGATACAACCATATCCACACGACCGAGATCGCAGCCATCGATGTCAAGGTGGGCAGGAAGAAGGCGGTTCTGAAAAGCCCCACAGCGGGCAATTTGCGATTCAGCATGACCGCAATCCAAAGCGAAACACAGATATTGATGGGGATGCCCAGCATAAAATAGAGCGTATTCAACACAGATTTCCCAAATTCTACCGCCCCGATGTCGTCGGTAAATAAGTACCCATAGTTGCTCAGCCCCGTGAACACCGGATCGTAAGGCAAATTCCAGCGGAAGAAACTGGCAATGATAGAGAAGATTGCCGGGAGGAAAGTAAACACGGCAAAAATCAATATGCTTGGGGCCAGAAATGCATAGGCGGCCAGGGCTTCTTTCCTCTGACGCTGTTTCTTTTGCGCGCCCGGTTTAATATTCTTTTTCACAACTGCTGTATTATTGCTCATGTGATCACCTCATTGATTGTCTTTAAACTGTTGACAAGAGCGTCACTGATCCTTTCCAACCCCCAGCCTGCCAGATGGCCGCCTTTTAGTTCGAGCGTAATCGTTCCTTCCATGTTTGCTTCCATGAGGAGTTGCACCCAACGTTCGTTGGGAACTTTTCCAAACACCAAAGGGAAATGGTCTTCCCCACTGTCATCAATATCGTGTACGTGGACGTGAACCACGCGTTCCAGCCATTCCTTGGGAGGGTCTTCGGACACCCCATGACGAATATCGTGGCCCGTGTCCCAACAAATCCCAAGCCGGGGATGATTGATTTCAGTCACGAGAGCGAGGACATCTTCTCGTGACTCCCCAAATTTGGTGATCCCTGATTTGGCAATATCGAGGTTTTCGAGGGCTATGGTGAGATTGGGGAAGGCTTCCAGAGCATAGATGATAAAGGACCTCGTATCTTCACGCAGTTCGGCGAAGTTTGCCTGTTTCGAAGAAGCGCCATGAAGAACGATCTCTGTGCGGAAGTGATTTCGTTTTGCCCAGGAATCTGCCAAAGACCACAGCGGCATATTTGTATTTATGATTTCGTCACGCCTGTTACCCCGAAACCCGCGCAACGAAAAAGGAGGACGATAGGGGGCATGGAAGCATATTTCCATACCGATCTTGGAGCAATCTTCCATCAAAGGTTCGAATTGTTCCCACCCTGACAGGTTCGAATCGATCTCAAATTCCAGAGACCTCAAGCCATTCTCCCGCAGGGGGGCGGTGAAAGATTCCAGGTCCGCGCCGGTCGCCCAGAGCGGGTGCATAGTAAATCCGATCAAAATGTTTTTCTTAGAGCAATTCATTTTTTCCAACAATTCCAACGAGGCGTTGTGCTTCGAGTGCCAGGTCTAATTTATTGACTTCCAAAACCACATCCAGCAGATGTGTGTCGATGTGGCCGATTCCCTTCCAGGCTCCACAAATGGCGCCGGCAATCGCGGCAATGGTGTCTGAATCGCCGCCAATATTGGCTCCCAGCGTGCAGGCCTTCATGGGATCCCCGCCAGCCAGACGGACAATTCCAAAGGCCGTGGCGACCGATTCCGCTACCAGCATATCTACGCCAATGTAGTCGTAGAGCAAACCAACCTAA
>JAIOTF010000127.1 GCA_021107195.1 Anaerolineaceae bacterium
AGCCGCCAAGTTCCCCGGCTTTGGTCACTACCCGGTGGCATGGGATGAGGATTGCAATGCGGTTCCAGCCATTGGCGGTGCCTACAGCCCGCGCTGCCCTGGGGGAATCGATTTCCTGGGCAATATCCTCATAGCAGCGGGTCTCGCCATACGGGATGCGCTGCAACTGATCCCAGACCGATACCTGAAATACACTGCCCGGGTACACCAGCGGTACGTTGAAAGTGGTCAAATCGCCTGTAAAATAGGCGGCCAGTTCCTGCCGCAGGTGTTGCAAGTGCGCATTGCTGCCTGGCAGAATTGGCATCTGGAAGCGGCGGCGGAGTGCGTTGAATTGCTTTTCCAGGCGGCGGCGTTCACTGAATTCCAGCAGGCACACGCCTTTGGAGGTAGCGCCGGCGATCATCGGGCCGAGTGGGGTTTCAATTAACTCGGTGAAGACACATTCTGTATCCTGCGCCTGCCCGGGCGGGGCGCCAAAGGTGCGGCCAAATGCTTCGCGAAAACCGCTGTGTGATTCAAAGCCATTACCGAGGATCACCTCATCCAGCGGCGTTCCTTCGCGAATTTGGGTCAGTGCTTCACCCAGCCTCCGGCTGCGGCAGTAGGCCTGAAAGGTAATCCCGTAATGCTTGAGAAAGTAGCGCCGGGCACGGGCTGGGTTAATGTTCATCCGGCGCAGTTCGGCATCAGGAATACGCTGCTTGGGGTCTGATTCAACCCTCTCTAAGAGGGTTTGCACCCATTCGGGCGGTGTTCCGTCCACTGCCAGCGGGCGGCAGCGTTTGCACGGCCGGTAGCCGGAGAACATTGCATCTCGGGCCGCAGCGAAGTATTCAATATTTTCTTCCAGCGGATTTCGGGCAGGGCAGGAGGGGCGGCAGAAAATACCAGTGGTGCGCACGGCGAAGAAGAAAATACCGTCATATGCGTCGTCGCGTTGGTAGAATGCTTGTTGAATCTCATCGGAGGGGGGGAGGGATTTTATCGTTTCCATGACATTCATTGTAACGGACTGCACCGGGGTTTTCCACAGAAAAATGGACTTTGAATTCGTCAATTAGTGAATTGGGAAATTAGGGATTAGGGAAGGGACAGAAAAATTCCCGCAGGGTTTATTCCCTGCGGGAGAGTTGAATGAGATGATTCTAGCTGGCTTGTTCGAGCTGGTCGCAATAATAGGTGACTGCCTTGAGCGTAAATTCCGCCAGGTCGGGATGAATTTTGTCAAAGAATTTACGGAAGGCGGGGTCGTTGACGTAGCCGTCGGACAAGCCGCGCAGGATGTCAATGGAAGGGTCATAGAAGTAGTGTATGTGCTGATGCCAGCGGGCAACAGCTTCCTGCACCTCGGAGCTCTCATGTCCTTTGTCTATATTATTTGCGATGGCTAAATAATTCTGGTTGCCTTCGTCGATGACCTGCTGGCGTTTTTCTTCAGAATAGCTGCCCCAGCGTTGTTGTGACACTTTCAATTCCTTGTCGCCATAGCGCTGGCGGACTTCTTCTTCATACTCTTTTTGCTTTTCTTCGCTGAAGGGTTCAAATAATTCAGTGGGTTTCATTTCAAGTTTTCCTTTGATATGTGAAATGGTATTGTCAATGGTTGCCAGTAGTTTTTCCAGATAGGCGAGTTGACCGTATAGGTTTTCTTTGTGCCCACTGAGGGCCTGGATCATGTCAAAATCCGGTTGGTTGATGATTTCCTGAATATCGGCCAGATTGAAGTCCATCTCACGGAAGAAGAGGATCTGCTGCAGGCGCAGCATGCGGGTTTCATCGTAATAACGGTAGCCATTGTCGCCCACCGCGCTTGGTTTCAGCAAGCCGATCTCATTGTAATAATGTAATGTGCGCGTGCTGACTCCTGCGATTGTTGCGAGTTGATTGACAATATGGTCAATCATTGATCACCTTAAGAATGAGTATAAACCCTGACGCAACGTTAATGTCAAGGAGGAAAATAGCAAATTCTTGTTTTGTTTTACTCTTGATCAGAGAACCGGAAAAACCAGAATTTGGTACACTATTGAGGTTCACATAAATCAGTTAACAAACATCGTAGCGGCGCAGCATGCTGCGCCAGCTACGGGAGTACCCATGTCCAGTATTGGAAATTAACCAATTTATGTGAAGG
The DNA here is from genome assembly GCA_021107195.1 of Anaerolineaceae bacterium. Classification (GTDB taxonomy): domain Bacteria; phylum Chloroflexota; class Anaerolineae; order Anaerolineales; family Anaerolineaceae; genus SMBSF63. Next base: position 2,138 of record JAIOTF010000127.1, read on the forward strand.
TCAATAGGTATGGGAAAAACAGTTCGGATTGTGGTTAAAGAAAAGGAAGGCTGATATGGCAAGATCCTGTTTGGCAGAAATCGAAGGGGTCAAGAATGCTCATTTTCAACAAATGGTGCAGGTGGTGCGCGCGCTTGAGACGCAATATGGACATGGGGTGCAAGCGGTGATCGAAAATATCCCCTGTGATCTGGCGCGCCAGAAATGGGCACAAATGGCAAATGCGAAAGATGACCATTCAATGGAAGGTTTGCTGACCACGTTATGGGAGCCGTTGAAAGAACGCGGATTTGTCTTCACTTGTGAGGATACAGCGGACGGCGTGCAGTACAGGGTAACGAAATGTCCCAAGGCGGATTTAGCGATTGAACTGGAAGCAGCGGATTTGGGGTTTCTGTTCTTCTGCGCTACGGATGCCTGCCTGGTGGATGGATGGAATGAGAATATCGGCTTCCGGCGCACACAAACGCTGATGGAAGGGCATGCGGTGTGCGACCATTTTTATTACATGAAGGACACAGAAAAAGAAATCTGAGGCTTATCAGATACAAATTTGTTTCTCTTCCCAGGCAAGTCAAACAGACAGGATCGCAGCCAGGTCATCTGCAATCAGATTAGGTTGGGGGTGCCAGCTTTCGGCTTCTTCACGCGTGGCGATGCCGCTCAATACAAGTGCGGTGTGGCATCCAGCTGCTTGTCCGGCGGCGACATCGGTGTTCAGCCGGTCTCCCACCACCAGGGCTTGTTCCGGAGACATGTGCAATTCGTCCAACGCCATTTCCATCATGGCTGGAAACGGTTTGCCGATGATCTCTGGCTTGACTCCTGAACAAGCTTCGAGCACAGCCAGCAGCCCGCCTGTGCCGATGGCTGGGCCATCGGAGGTGGGGAAAAGTAAGTCGGGATTGGTGCCGATGAAAGGCGCACCATCCAGGATCAGGCGGATGCCTTTCACGAGCATATTGTAGGTAAAACCTTTGTCCAGCCCGGAAACGACAGCCAGTACGTCTTTCTCTGCGTGGTAAAAGCCTTTTTCTTCCATCACCTGTCGCAGACCAATTTCACCGATCATATAAACCGGGCCGCCTTGAGGCCAACGTTTGCTTAAAGCGTGGGCGGTGGCGCCGGGTGCGGTGATGAACTGTGATTCTATCGAATCTACACCGAGCCCGGACAGCTTGGTCACGTATTGAGCCGGGGTACGGAAGGTATTGTTGGTAGCGTACATCACTTTCAGTCCCAATTTTTCGATGCGCTGAAAAATGGCGGGCAGGTTGCCAATCGGCTCATTTTGCTGGTAAAGCACACCGTCCATATCCAGGATCAGGGCTTGAATGGGGGATGACAGTTGAGAAAGCATTGTGCACTCCTTGCAGGAATTTTGTTTCATTATAAATCAGGCTGTCAATTCGCATTGTGCAGAACCCAGGAAAAAGTCGTTCATATTCAATTTCAGTCTCTTGCCGTTTGAATAGCGGTACAATAAGTATCCGGCGGTTTGAAAACAAAATTGAATCATGACAAAGGGAATTTATCAGAAAGGCGGCAAGATGAGGAAGAAATTGATCCTTGTAGCAGGCAATATCGGTTCCGGAAAAACCTCTTTGACAGAGCGAATCGGGGAACGTCTGGGATGGCGGACAGCTTACGAGTCGGTCTCTGACAACCCTTATTTGACCAATTTTTACAAGGACATGAAGGCCTGGTCCTTCCACCTTCAGGTTTTTTTCCTGGGGCATCGCGCTGAACAGCATCTTGAAATGTGGAATGACCCGCGTTCGGCGATCATCGACCGCAGTATCTATGAAGACGCCTACATTTTTGCCCGGGCTTTACATCATCTGAGTAACATCAACGAAATGGATTATCAATCCTATCTACGGATATTTGATCTGGTGACACGCAGTTTGCCGTCGCCTTCTTTGTTGATCTATTTGAAGGCTCCGGTGCCAGTGTTGATGGATCGTATCCAACAGCGGGCGCGGGATATGGAAACAGGAATCAGCCCGGAGTATCTTGCCCTGCTGGAATCGTTTTATGAGGACTGGATGCGTTCCTTTGACCTGTGTCCGGTGTTAACCATTCGCACGGATAATCTGGATTTTGTGCACCAGCCGCGGCATTTGAACATCGTCATTGATCGCATTCAGGATACACTTTCCGGCAAGGAAGAGGTGGTCTTCAATACTGGGGGCACCGATAGTTGACCAGATTTGAATTTATGTTGAATATATCTTGAGAAGCTCAGTATTCGAGCTTCTTTTTTTATCAGAAAAAATTTCCTTGCTCTGCGTGGGCAGGAAAGAGGAGAGAAGTATAATGAGGGGGAGTGATGGATGTTGTTCTGCGTATCAACGGAGTTGGAGAGATTTCAGTGGTTTTTGCAACCATTTTGGAAAACTTCCGTATATAAAGTAGAACAATGAAGGAGCAGGAGCCTCTGTGAGTGACCTCGAAGTTGTTTGGATACAACAAGCACGAAATGGTGATGATGAAGCCTTTGCACAATTGGTAGAGACATACCAGGGACCGGTGTACAACCTTTGTTACCGGATGTTGGGTGAATCTCAAGAGGCGGAAGACGCTGCCCAGGAATCATTCTGGCGGGCATATCAGGCACTTAACCGCTATGATCCCAACAGGAAATTTTCGACCTGGCTGCTGTCCATTGCTGCTCATTATTGCATTGACCAACAGCGGAAACGGCACATCATCTCTGTGCAAATGGATATTGTTTTTGAGGAAACTTATGCAGACAATTCTCCTGATCCGGAGCGTGCAGTGGCAACTTCTGAAGAAGATCAGATGCTGCATTCATTGATGAATTCTTTGAATTCTCAGGATCGGGCTGCATTAATCTTGCGATATTGGTATGGATTTTCGGATGCCGAAATCGGCGAGGCTCTTTCACTAACCGTTAGTGCCGTAAAAAGCCGGCTTTATCGTGCCCGCAAGCATCTGGCAAAAAACCTGCAGGCAACCCGCCAGGAATCCTTAGCTGCAGAAAGGGAACATTATGGTTCACCAGCCTATTGAAAAATGGATCATTGAAGGAACGCCGTTGACAAGTGAACAAGAGCAACTGCTTCAAGACCACTTGCAAAAATGCTCGCAGTGCAGGGAGTTGCAAAACAGTGTCTACTCCCTTGATGAAATGCTGATGCAGGCAACTATGTCTGCTCCGACAGCCGGGTTCACTCAGCGTTGGCAGACTGCTTTGGCTGAAAGACAGGTGCTGAAGAATCGCCGTCAGGTGAGAAAATTCTTTCTGAGCTTGCTTGGTGCGGCTCTATTAACCTTTGGCCTTATGGGCCTGTATATTGCCTTGACCAGCTCACCGGTTGAAATGGTAACAAGGCTTTTGGAAAATGCAATACGTGTTTTGATCAACCTTGACCAGCTTGAGAGCTTTGCGATATTGATTTTTAATACCCTGCCTCCCTCTCTTTCCATGGGAATCTGGGTCTTGATCGCCAGTGGTTTGTGTTTTTTCACAATGATCTGGATCGGAGCTCTCTGGCGCACATCATTCCAAGGAGTATTTAACAAATGAAACCCATCTCTCGAATCTCTCTATTTTTGATCACTTTGGTGATCCTGGTGGTGGCTTTCCCGAGCACGGCATTCGCGCAGACTACGGGAAACGAAGACGGAAAATTCATCTTCGGCGGTACTTATACATTGCGGAGCGGTGAAACCCTGTATGGGGGGCTCGTCGTCGTCGGTGGCTCTGCTGAACTTGAAGAAGACTCGCTGGTTGTCGGCGATGTTGTCGTCATTGGCGGGGAAGTTGAAGTTTTTGGGGAAGTTGAAGGCAGTGTTGTCGTCATTGGCGGAAAAGCTTACCTTGGCGAAAATGCAATTGTCAATGAAGACCTGGTCACGGTAGGCGGGACAGTACAGCGTGAGGAAGGTGCGCTGGTGCGCGGGGCGATCACCGCTGAAATGCCGGAAGACTTTGACCTGGGGGCATTTGACCCCGAAGTATTCAATGCGAATCAGAATTGGCGCTCCTATCTGTGGAACGGTTTCAAGCCGATTGGCGACATGATGATGAACGTCATGCAGGCATTGGCAATGGGCGCCCTGGCCGCGGTATTGGCACTGTTTTTACTCACGCCGATGGAAAGAGTATCCCGAGCTGTGGTAACCCAGCCACTTCCAACCGGTGGTTTGGGTTTGCTGACCGTCATTGTTCTGCCGGCCTTGTTAGCGGTATTAGCCATTACCCTCATTCTTATTCCGCTCAGCTTGATTGGTTTCCTGGCGCTTGGTGCCGCTGTCGTTTTTGGCTGGGTGGCTTTGGGTCTCGAAGTTGGCAAACGTATGGAAAAGATGTTCAAAGTGCAGGAATCCTGGGTTCCCGCTGTGCGGGCTGGCGTTGGTACATTGACACTTAGTTTGCTCTCTTTCGCAGTGGGCATGATCCCCTGCGTGGGTTGGATTTTGCCCTTCCTGGTTGCAATGTTGAGCCTGGGCGGGGTGGTCGTAACCCTGTTTGGTACACGAGATTATCCGGTTGAGGTTGTTGCAGCGGCAGCCGCTGCCTCGGCACCGGCTGCGATTGTTGAGGAAGTTCCTTCAGCGCCGGAGTCAGGCCTGGATGCACTACTGGCGGACGCGGCTGAAGAAGCGGAAAACGTCAACGATATCGATGACCAGCCTGAAGATGACGAAGAAAACCCTGAATAATGGTTTAGAGAAAAGGTGGGCGTGCCAGCAGAAGATGGCACGCCCATTTGATATACTTACTTGGTAAGTATGGGAGGTGTGAAATGAAACATTTGTTTCGCAAATTGATTTTATTGGGTGGAATTTTTCTTTTGGTCACCACTGCTTGCCGGGTGGGGATTCCGGATACACAATGTGTGGTGTTGAGTGAGAAACGCACGTTAGTGATTAACGAATCACTTCCGCAAGATATTGATCAGCCGATGGAAGTAGAGATTGTGATGGGTGCCGGGAATCTTAAGATCAGCGGCGGTTCAGATCAGCTTCTGGAGGGCACTGTTGAATATAATGTGGTCGATTGGGAGCCCGAGGTGGAGCGCAAGGAGCGCAGTTTGGAGATCCGCCAGGGGGTGGAGCGTTCCGTCGATTTAAAGGCATTGGATCGGGTGGTCAACCGCTGGGAACTGCAAATGGGCGGCGCTCCGGTTGGGTTGCGGATCACTGCCGGGGCTTATGATGGTGAGATTGACTTGAGTGGCGTGCCGATAACGGATTTGGACATATCGGACGGTGCAAGCGATGTGGACCTTGTCTTTGAGCAACCCAACCCGGTGGAAATGGATCGCTTCAGTTATCGCACCGGAGCCTCAGATGTCAACATCAAGGGCCTGGGGTATGCCAATTTCAGACGGATGGATTTCGATGGCGGCGCGGGTTCATTTACGTTGGATTTCTCCGGTGCGTTGCAGCGGGATTGCTGGGTGAAGATTGACGGTGGGCTTGGGGATTTCAAGATCATCATTCCGGAAGAGACGGCAGCCGAGGTTGAATTCAACGGTGAATTAATGGATATCAATACACGCGGCACCTGGACAGTGCATGATAATGTTTATTCATCGGGTGGCAGCGGTCCTTTGCTGGAGATCGAAATCAATATAGGTTTGGGCTCGGTTACCCTGGTCAGTGAGTGAGCCTGGGAGACATCAAAAACTGCTGAAAAAACCCTTAAAAATCAAGGCATTTGGTAGCATTTTAACCGGATCGTGGTATAATAACCGCCGCTTGAGAGAGCCAAATATTGGAGAGGTAGCATAGTCCGGCCTAATGCGCCCGCTTGGAGAGCGGGTGAACCGCAAGGTTCCGTGGGTTCGAATCCCACCCTCTCCGCTGGACAACCGCCCGATTTAGATGGGCGGTTTTTTCAATTGGTTTGACTTCCATTTGACTTCGAGATAGACTCATTTTGAAATGCATTCATTCTTACCAACAAAGGAGAGGACAGGATGGCGCCTTATGTAGAATATGAACTGGAAAACGGGGGCACGGTTCGCATTCAAACCAATGCTGGTGGGGGTGACGATCAGCGGCTTGAGTTGCAATCGGTGCAATCTTTGGAGGATGCGTTGGCTGGCGTTCAACAAACGGCCGGGCAAATGATCCGTACGTTCAAAGAGATGAACATCGATGAAATGGAATTGTCTTTTGGGTTGATTGCAAATGGCGATGATGGCAGTTTGCAGGTTTGTCGAAAATGCTCTGAATCGAATTTTGAGGTCAAACTGCGTTGGCGAAGTTCGCATCGCATTGCAGGGCCTGGCATCATGTAAGCAGTCCATCCCCGGGTTGAGAAGGAGTAAGCATGGCCGGTGTTCCTGAATTTTTGCTGCGTAAACTGTTTGTGCAGGATAGTCTTAAAACAGACGAGAATGGATTTTCTTTTGCATTGAATAACACCTTTGCTCCTGCGACGGTGACCAGCTTTGCTTTAACTGTTGACGGCGAGGAAGTGCCGCAGGAAGACCTGTGCATTCAGACAGGAGACAACGATGCAGTCAGTATTGCAGCCATTAGCCCCGAAGCGCCGTTCTCCCTGCCAGTCAAGGTACTCGTCACTTTCTTCGTCTCGGGACATTCCCTGGAGACAGGTAATCTCAAAATTTCACTGGACACGGTAGAAGCTGGTCCTTTGTCCTTTAGTTTGCAGGTCAAAGCTGTAAAGACTACCTCCCCAACCGCTGCCCGCCGCAGCTGGAAGCTGCCGAAATTCCTGCGCGGGCCGATTCGTGCCACAGTGCGCGTGGATGCAAACGAAGTTATCGGTGAGGTGCAGCCTGAAGTTTACGGGCATTTCATTGAACATCTGGAGCGCTGTGTCTACGGCGGCATCTGGACCGAGGATGGCTCAGCTTTGCGGCCTGACACGCTGCGTCTGATCCAGGCATTAAAACCGAGTGTTGTACGCTACCCGGGCGGAAATTTTGCCAGCGGCTACCATTGGGAAGACGGCATCGGCCCCAAAGACCAGCGGCCCCGGCGTTTTGACCAGGCCTGGCAGTCGGAAGAAAGCAATCAGGTTGGCACGGACGAATTCATGACTTTCTGCCGCGAGGTGGGAGCAAAGCCTTTTCTGGTGGTCAATGATGGCTCCGGTACCCCGGAAGAAGCTGCTCGCTGGGTGGCTTACTGCAATCAGGATGCGAGCGGCGAGCGAGGGTCACGGCGGGCAGCCAATGGTCATCCCGAGCCGTATGATGTGCATTGGTGGGGCGTGGGCAACGAGGTCTGGGGGCAGTGGCAGATCGGGGTGGCGGACGCGGAAGCATATACAAAACGTCTGCGGGAGTTTGTGGCTGCTATGCGAGCGGTTGATCCATCGATCCGCATCGTGGCTGTTGGTGACAAGGTGATGAGCGGGGC
>JAIOTF010000192.1 GCA_021107195.1 Anaerolineaceae bacterium
CAGCAAAAATCAAACCATCCATAGCGAGGGTGTGAACAACTTTGTGAAGGGTCTGGTAGTTGATCTTGAGTTCAGAGGGGAAAAGGATCAAAGAAAGATCCGTGTTGTAGAAATTCTCTTTGGTGCAGTAGCAGAACTGACCATACTCGGTCACGGCGGAAATGTTGCCGATGCCGGGCATGCCTGCGCGTCCGGCCTGATTGCGAATCTCGCGATGGCGGCGGCCCTGAACGTAACCAAGCAGCGTTTCGGAAGGCGTACCGGGGAGAACATCGAGACCCAAGACGGTCGCCAGTGAACCGCCCTCGAGAAAATCGACTTCCTGCTGGCGGGCAATGCCTTCGGTGAGGAGGGGCCAAACTTCTTCAGAGACGGTGATGCCCAGAGATGCCCCAAACAGGCAGGGGTAGGGATCTTCGGGCGTGCGTGCTTTCAACGTGCGGGCGTCTTTGCCAAAGCCGACGGTCAATTCGGAAGGCGCAAACTTCAACGCGTTGCGCAGTTCTTCTTCTGAAACGCGCACAATGCGTTCGGTCGGTTCACATAGCATTCCCAATTCCAATGCCAGCTCGAAACCGGCCTTGAAAAAGGTGTCTGCAAGCTCCATATCGAGGTTAACCGGATTTTCAACATCACAAACTTTTTCCAAACCATACTTTTTAAGCATGGCCCGTACTGTCCGCGGAATACGCTTCACATCCCATTCTTTTATGTCGCAGTATTCGCCTTCCTGGGTACGGCGCAGGATCTCAACAATATCAGGTTTCTGTTGCATCGAAAATTCTCCTTCTTCTCACTATGTCAGTGCATTGACCAAAATCGGCTCAGCCAGCGGCGGTTTTTGAGCGAGGTCGGCCATCATGCGGCAAAGATTTACAGCATCTTTTGCATCGCGGCCATACCCATCAGCGCCAATCTCATTGGCCCATTTGGGCGTAACGGGGCCGCCACCAACCAGGATAAAGGTTTCCCCGCGTTTTCCACGCGCTTCCAAAAGACTAATAATCTGCCGATAGAAGGGGCGGGAAGTCGAAAGCAAGGTGGAAATCACCAAATATTGTGCGTTTTCCCTGACCACCGTCTCCACAAAAGTCTTAGGGGCGACATCTGTTCCCAGATCGATGACCTTCAAACCCTGGGCAGCAAGGAAAGCAGCAACAATGTTTTTGCCAATGTCATGCAAGTCACCAGAAACGACACCGATAACGGCCTTGCCCTGCAGCGAACCTTCCAGATCTTCCGCAGAAATATGGGGCATGATGACATCACTGGCAGAGCGAGCCGCATCCCCGACCAGGATCAGCTCCGGCAGGTAGACATCGCCATTCTCAAAATCTTTACCGACCTTTTCCAATGGCTTCTGAATGGCCTCGTTGACCAGGATAAGCGGGTCAAGCCCGGCGTCCAGTGCGGCTTGCGCAGCTTCGGCGGAATCGTCTTCTTCCCCATCAACGACCGCCGCCTTCAGGGCTTCCAAATATTTTTCCTTCTCCATTTTTTCAATCCTTTCGTCCCGAATAATGCTTGTAATCTTTCGCCAATAATTGCTTCATCCCTTTACGAGGATCACCTCGCGGGCATAATTCCTGTCTACTTGTTTTGCAACATGCGCCAAAGGTACTCAGGGTAACAAGGCAGATCACGCGCCCAAACGCCGGTGGCATTATAAATAGCACTGACAATGGCTGGTGCACCGCCATCTGTGACCAACTCGCCAACCGATTTGGCACCCAGAGGGCCATGCGGCTCATCGTTTTCAACGAAGATGGCGTCCAGGGAGGGCGCTTCATTGGACTTCATGATGTGATAAGGGCCAAGGCGGGTGTTGACCTGCCTGCCGCTTTCGTCATAAACCATGTCCTCACAAAGCGCAAAGCCCCAGGCCTGCGACATGCCGCCTTCCACCTGCCCGGCAGCGGTGATGGGATTGATCACCCGCCCGCAGTCGGCAACCATCAGAAGGCGCTCGACGGTGACCTGGCCGGTCTCGGTGTTTACCTCAACCTCAGCGAACTGGGCTGCCAGCGGCGGCGGGCATTGATAACTCATGTGCGATTCGCTGGCAATGATCTGGTGCTGGTTCATTTGATGGAGGCTGCTCATGGCAACCTCAGCCATGGTGACGGACTGGCCATCGGGGGCGATCACTTTGCGATCCTGCAAAACAAGGGATGCGGGATCGTCCAGACCAAGCATGGCAGCGGCATGTTCCCGAACCTGATCGGCTACACGCATGGCGGTTTTGCGTACCGCATTGCCACTGATGTAAGTCGTGCTGCTAGCATAGGCACCCTTGTCGAAGGGGGTATGGTCAGTGTCTGATGAATAGACCACAAAATCTTCGGCAGGGACACCCAATACTTCACCGGCAATCTGGGCCAGGATCGTATCGGAACCAGTACCGCAGTCAACAGCGCCCATGGCAAGATTGAAGAAACCGCCATCATTAAGCTTGATCGTGGCTGCGGCCATATCCAGCCCGGCGACGCCGCTGCCGTGCATGGTAACCGAGAAACCGATACCTTTGCGGATGGAACCAGTCTGCTGGCGATATTGGGTATGCTTGGCCTCGAAATTGGTGGCCTTGATGCCAATATCGAGCAATTGGCCATAGTCGCCGCTATCCAGGGTCTGGGCAAAGCCCTCACGACCTTCGCCGAGGGCAACGGCCATGCGCATCGGGTCCCCTTTGCGGATCCAGTTAGCTCGCTTGAAGTCGACCACGTCCACACCCAGGGCTTCAGCGGCTTCTTCCATCAATACTTCAACGCCAAACTGTACCTGCATGGCACCGTAACCGCGGAAGGCAGCTGACGGGGGTTTGTTGGTATAGACGACATCGGTGACGTAGCGGGCATTGGGTGAATTGTAGAGGGTCAGGCCGCGCAAGCCGCCAGCCATCTGCACAGTCAGACCCTGCGTACCGTGGGCGCCGGTATCACCGATAGTATAAATATCGGTGGCGGTTACCTTGCCGTCCTTGACGGCAATCCGGCAGCGAATGACATTGGGATGACGGCTGCGAGAGCTGGTGAATTCCTGTTTACGGGTGTATTCCATCAACACAGGGCGGCCCGTGCGCAGGGTAAGCAAGGAGCACATATCTTCGAGGGTCATTTCCTGCTTGTTGCCAAAGCCACCGCCGAGGCGCGGTTTGTAAACGCGGATGCGCTGGACGGGCAAGCCGATAAGGGGCGCCACCATGCGGCGGATGTGGAAAGGAACCTGAGTGCTGGAACGGATCACCAGACGGTCATCTTCATCCCACCAGGTCAGGCAGACATGAGGTTCAAGATGGGCATGCTGCTGTTTTGGGGTACGGTATGTGCCCTCAAAAACATGGTCTGCGGCAGCAAAGGCGCCATCCACGTCACCAATCTCTTTTTCGATATGATGGACGATATTATGAGCAGCGTCGTAAATACCTTCGGTGTCCTCTTCATCATGAATGACAGGTGCGCCATCAAGCATGGCTTTTTCAGCATCCACCACGACTGGGAGGACTTCATATTCAACCTCAATCAGGCGGATGGCTTCATTGGCAATCTCAACACTTTCGGCAGCGACCACGGCAACACGGTCCCCGGCAAAGCGCAATTTGTCATCCAACACCACCTGATCATAAGGCAGCGGTTTGGGCGGGCTTTGCCCACCTGAAGAATGCTTGACACGCTTGACATTCTCATAAGTCAAAACAGCATGAACACCGGGCAAAGCTTCGGCCTTGCTGGCATCAATGGATTTGATACGAGCGTGCGCATGGGGGCTGGTCATTAAGACACCATGCAACATGTCAGGGAATTTTAAATCGCCAGCGAAAACCGGACGGCCTTTGGCAAGCTTGGCGGCATCAAATTTGACGATCGGTTTGCCGACAACACGCATGCCGGTCATCTCCTGAGGAGTATAAACCAGCGGCGGCAAGGGATTCGTACCCCCATCCGGGCGGCGGAAGGCTTCGGGGAGATCAATCTGATTGGCGTCTTCCGGCATGATCTTCGCAATATGGTCAACAGGCGGTACGCTTTCGCCACGCATCACCGCGGCGGCGCGCTGAACACCTTCGACAACGCGAACGTAGGCCGTACAGCGGCAGAGAACGCCAGAGAGGGCTTCGCGGATCTCGGTTTCCCCGGGGTTCGGGTTCTGATCCAAAAATGCTTTGGCGGTGAGAAGTTGGGCCGGGGTACAGAATCCACACTGAATGGCGCCAGTTTCGATAAAGGCCTGCTGCAAAGGGTGTAATGCGCCCCCCTGTTGAATACCTTCAAGTGTGGTGATGGCATGTCCGGCGGCCTGTTCGACTTTGGTCATGCAACTGCGCACAGGTTTGCCATCCAGCAACACGGTGCACACGCCGCAATCGCCTGTACCGCAGCCCTGCTTGACACTCATGAAGTTCAAATCGCGCAACACATCCAGCAGCCGGGCGCGGGGAGAAGCGTTTACCTTCATCTCCTGGTCATTGATGTTCAAAGTGATTGTTTTGGTATCAAGAGTCATCTTATTCCATCCCATCCAAGCACATTTGCAACGCTTGTCGAGTCAGCACCGAAGCCATCGCCCGGCGATATTCCACACTGCCCAGGTAATTCTCTTTGGGAGCAACTTCCTCCGCCACTTGGGCTGAAACCTCTGAAATTCGTTCCGGGGTAAGCGGTCCGCCCGCCAGAGCGGCAACTGCATTGGCCAACCCCACCGATGACGGCCAGACGCCGGTCAAAGCGGCCTGTGCCTGCAAAACCACGCCCTGACGCATCTTGACGGCAGCGATGGCAAAGACGATCGGTTCATCCACTGGCGTGCGCGCTACCTGGGCCTGCCCCCACAGCATCCCCTCGATTGGCAAGCAAACCTCTTTAATGCTTTGTTTGGTTGCCGTCCGGAGTACTTCGACCAGAGGAATTGCTTTGCCCTCCACGTGCGCCATCGCACCACCTGCCAGCAGACCTGCCACCCACTGCGGGGCAAGCCCGGGCATGTTCAAGGTGCGTTCCAGGGTGGTTTCATTTCTGCGCTGCCAACTGAATGCGCCTTCCAGCGTATGGCGCAAAACATCGGACAAACTGCCGCTGCGATAAATGGAATCGAGATCTGCTTCCGGGTTCATACAATAGAAGCCATCCGACTTGGCAGATGTTTGTTTTTGATCTTCTACATGCATCCGTTGTACCTCCTCCAAAATCATTGTGAATAGATCAACTCAGTTCAATGAACATCCCGTTAAGAAAAGAAATTAGAATTATTATCATTGGGAAACCCAACGCCTCCAGGAAAATATCATCCACTATGCTTTGAGGAAAATGCGCTTAAGAAATTTGCGCATCCGTCAACCAAACGACCCATTGTAAAGAAGCAAAACCCTGAAAATTCCTGTCCCCGCTGCAAGCAGACGGAGCCTCCTTCGGGAAGGTTTTTGCTACACCCTGGAGCCCGCACGGGGCATTCAGCCAAGCTGATAAACAGAGAACGGCTATTTCGAAGAGCGAATCAGCCGCATTTCAATCACTTTATCGTTGTAATAATTATTAGCATAGATCAACGGTTGTTCATCTTTGTTATAGAAGGTTTCGACATCATGCAGCAGCGGAAAACCAACATTAACCCGCAAGTGCCCGGCAAGCTCTGGTGTTGCAACGACAGAACCAATGCGGGCTATCGCGTAAGCGATGCTTTGCCCGCAATAGCGTTCGGTGAACTCATGCAGCGAATAGGTGGCATCCAAATTCATTTCGTCTGTACAAAACAACGAAAGCGTCATCACGTTTTCAGAAAGCACGAAGGGTTTCTCATCCGCCAGGAAAAGGCGATTGACCGAGAAGACCTCGTCCAAAGGAGCAAGGCATAAGGCTTCGGCTTCATACTTGCGCGCCGGGCGCTGCTGGATGCCCAGTGGAATAATCGTGGGCTCGTATCCACGAACGCGAATCAAACGGGTGAATTCCCAAATCTCGCCAATATGCGTCTGAACATCGAGAATGCGTTGATTGATATACGTACCATCCCCTTGTTTGCGACTGACAAGACCTTCAGCGCCCAGCCTGGCCAATGCTGTGCGAATGGTCGCCCGGCTGACGCCCAGCTCTGCTGCCAATTCGCTCTCGGAAGGCAGGCGGCCATTACCATATTCCCGGCCGCGGATGCGTGTGCGCAGCAGAGAAATGACCTGTTCAGCGATAGGCTGTGGGCGCTTAATGACCATTGATACCTCGGTTGACAGTCGTCTGACCTTTCTTATTATAATGATTTCGCCAACTGAGTCAAGTTATTTTAAGATTTTAGTCATTAAACAGGAAAAACATCACATCCTCTGGACAATGCCAAACGTGTGATGAACTACTTTATGATTGTGCCCACCTGTTGCAAGCGGCTGCCGGTCAGCGAATCAGCGGTCTCTCCTCCTGATTGTGACAGAAAGATGGTGATCTTTTTGCCAGGAAACAGCTTTGCCTGCCGACCACGGGTGGATAGAATCAAAAAACGCTGCAAGAGCAGCGCGAAAAGTTGGAGGGTTTCTCCATAAAACCTTTCCGCGAAGGCAAAACTGAAGTATTTGGCTAAGGTTGGGGGTCGGGCTTGTTCAAGAAATTGAACTTACCGTTGCGGGACAGCGCCGGAATTTCACCGGTCTTCACCCTGGGCCTTGCCGGGATATTTAACTGGTATTAGTGTACAGCGAAGGGAGGGAGATGTCAAGAAGAAGCAAACTGGTGATCAGGGCTTTCTTAAAGTAGGGAAAAGGAGTTGAAAAAGAGACCTTCACTGGTTATGCTTTTGTGTACCGGCACAAAACAATACCAAGGAAGGTCGATATGAAGTGTAGCACAGAAACAGG
>JAIOTF010000241.1 GCA_021107195.1 Anaerolineaceae bacterium
GAAGAAGCTGCCCCCGCTGCCGAGAAAGTCCTGAAACTCAGCATCAGCCAGGAATTCCCTACCATTGACCCGTCTCTGGCCTGGGATGTGAGCAGCATTCAGCTCATCGAAGAAACAACCGTTGGTTTGACCCGCCAGAACGAGCAAACTGCCCAGAATGAACTGGCAATGGCCAGCGATTACACCGTCTCCGAAGACGGCCTGACTTACACTTTCACCATCCGGGATGATGTTTCCTGGGTCCGCTGGGATGCCGTCCAGGGTGAGGTTGTCCAGGTCTTGGATTGCGAAGGCAGCCCGCGCATGGTTGACGCCTATGACTTTGAATACGGCTTCCGCCGCACCATGACCCCCGCCACCGCTGCAGATTATGCCTTCCTGCAAGGCTGGGTCATCGAAGGCGCACAGGCCTTCATTGATGGCGAGACTGACGACTTCAGCACGGTTGGGGTCAAGGCAATCGACGCACAGACCTTCGAGCTTACTTTCATTCAGCCAGCTGTCTTCAACTTAAGCATCGCCGGCTTGTGGTTCAACCACGCCATGCCCGAATGGCTGATCGATGGTGACGACTGCACCGAAGGGCGCGGCGACCGCTGGATTGAAACTGGCTTCTTCCAAGGCTATGGTCCCTTCACAATGAAAGAATGGATCCATGATTCTGAATTGACCCTGGTCAAAAACCCCTTCTGGCCCGGCGATGAAGTTGTCCCATCCCCGGCTCTCGACGCCATCATCTGGAAGATCCTGCCCACAAGCAGCGCCCTGGCCGAATTTGAAGCCGGCAACCTGGATGTTACTGCCTTCACTGCCAACGATTACGACCGTATTATGGCCGACCCAGACTACTCCCAGTGGCTCTACCCGACCAGCACCCTGGGCACTGAATTCTACAGCTTCAACACCCAGCTTGCCCCCACCGATGACGTGCGCGTGCGCATGGCTCTCTCCATGGCCATTGACCGCGAAGCAATGGTGCAGGTGCTCAAGAGTGGTATTGTTGCTCCGTACTTCTGCAACCCCGGCGCAGCTGGCTGCCCGCAAGTAGCTGACTACCCCGACATGGGTGCCAAGTACGATCCCGAAGGCGCCAAAGCCATTCTCCAGGAATACCTGGACGAAACCGGCCAAACCGCTGCTGATCTAAACATTACTTTGATGTTCAACACCAGCGAAGGCCACAAGCTGCGCGCTGAAGCCATTCAACAAATGTGGAAGAACACCCTGGGTGTCGAAGTCCGACTGGTCAACCAGGAATGGAAAGTCTTCAAAGTCTCCCGCAAAGAAGGTAACGAGAACGTTTACCGCAGCAGTTGGGTGCAGGACTATCCCGATGCCGACAATTTCCTGCACCAGGTCTTCGCAACAGGCGGCTCTTACAGCGAAGTCGTTGACTGGTCCAACGCCGAGTTTGACGCCCTGTGCACCGAAGCCGCCAAGACAGCAGATGCAGATGCCCGCATGGCCTTGTATGCTCAGGCCGAGCAGATACTCATCGAACAGGATGCAGTAATTGCCCCATTGGCCTGGTACAGTGATTTTGTCATCGTCCGCCCGGAAGTCAAAGCATTTGTTTCTCTGACCGGGTACGATCGCTTTGAGAAATGGGACATCGAATAAAATCCCCTTTCTTGATTCGTTTGTGAAACAAACACGCTGTGCAAATATGCCGCCCCAATTGGGGCGGCATTCTTGTTGACTCGTCCTCATCTTTACAAGATCACCAAACGATCATTCTTCATCCTGTTTGGGGGTCAGACCGCGCTTCATCGCTTCGTCAAAAGACAAGGTATTCGCATCTGACTTGATCGTAACATCGGGAGCAGTTTCCCAGAAAGTATCAACATCCTGCTCTGGAGATTGTGCCAACAGATTTTCAAGGCCCTCTTCTGGCTGAATATCCTCATCAGGCACGTCTTCCAATTCCACTTCATCAATGGGTTGCTTGCTTTCGGTACCGAGCCCCATCTCCTTAAAGATTTTTACCAGCTCCGGCTGCACCACCGAAGTCGCTTCAAACGCAAGTGACGGACGAACCGTGGTTCTGCCGCTTTTCAAAATGCTGACCAGCGAATAATCGCCAATCGGAGCCAATAACATCAGATCAAACGTAGTTCCACTGAAGGCCAGGATATTTTCCGGCACATCCTTTCCCAAAAGATGAGAAACAGCCCCGCCGGCCAGCATCACCTTAAGCACCGATGGCACCCACGCTTCCTCGAAATCATCCATGGGGATATCGCCGCTCAGCTCCATGATCTTGCCTTGTTCGTCCAGCAGGATCACCGCCAGCGCATTCAACTCCTGACGCAAAGAAACGAGCACATCTGAAAGTCGTTTCTCCATTGCTGGTTCTTCTTCCTGGACTTCCATTTCCAGCTTACTCAAATCCGGTCTAGTGGTGGACTCAACGCCCAGCAAACCAATTACTTTTTCTACCAGGATTTCCAACTCAAATGGTTTTTCAAAAAAGCCGTCCGCTTCAAGCGCCTTGACCGATTCCTCATAACTGGCATCTTTCATCCCCGTCACCAGGATCACCTTGACCTCCGGATGCAAACAGCGCATGCGCTCCACCAGCTCCAGACCATCCATTCCGGGTAAGTAAATATCGGTGAGCAGCAGGTTGATTTGATGGTAATTTGCCTCCAACAAAGCTTCTTCAGCCGATGGCACAACCATGATATTCAAGGAAGGCATCACTGTACTCAATGCCGTTTGCCATAAACGGCCTAAATCAAGAGCATCATCAACGATCAGTATTCGCTCCATGGATCTATCCCTTCAACTTAAAAATGAAAGTTTGTTTTAGCAAAGCATCGCTCAACCTGTAGTTCATGGACAGGTTTCGCCATAACCAAATGCTTCCAAATTCCACAATGCACTGCGGGCGGTAACGTCCATATCAAGACCGCACATGTCGGGCCGTGCCAGTGTGACCGCAGTGCGGTAATACAACGGTACCACAGGTAAATCTGCCGCAAACAGGCGCGCTGCATTTATATGATTTTCAGCATACGCATCTGTCTGATCAATGCGTGTAGTACGGGCAGTCTGACAGGCCGCATCGAAATCCGGGCTGCTGTACCCCGTCACATTGATCCCCAACCAGTTATTGGCCGGTGAAGGCGTCTGCTCGCTCTCATAGAACAAACACGGCGGTTGTGAACCCGTCCCCCAGGCATACTGTACCAGATCAAATTTCCGTCCAAAAACAATCCCGTCCGGGCCGGGCGCATACAACTCGGCCGGATCATAATACTGTACATTCACCTGAATGCCGCACTCTGTCATCGAAGCAACCAGATACTTGGCAACTTCGATACGCATATAGGCTTTCGTGGTGGCGTAATTGACCGAAAGCGGTGTTCCATCGGGCACGCCCGCCACCCCTGCCGCCACGCGCGGCGTGGCCGGGTCGCCATCAAAATCCTTCCAACCCACCTGATCCAACAATTGTGCTCCAGCGATTGGATCATAGGCCAGCGGGGCTTGATCGGTGAGCGCCAGGGGGTGAGAAGCAGCCACATAGCTCACGGGCACCGAAGACTGGTCCCACAACCAGCGGGTGACGATTCCTTGCCGGTTCATGCACATTGTAAACGCCTGACGAGTGCGCAAATCCCCAAAGAAATCCGGGCGGTCGCCAATGAAGGCGTTATACCCATCATCATACGCTGCCGGGACAATCCCGAAATCAAGGTGCTCCCACTCCGTAGAGGGAGCAATCCAGCTCTGAATCTCATTATTCTGCTGCAATTGCAGGACGACATCCAGATCATCATCTACCATCGCCGCCTGGTCGACAACATCACATTCTTCATTCAACAAAGCTGTCAGATTGCTGTCTGTGTATTCTCCCAAAAAGCGGTACACCAGCACATCAAACCGGGGCAAATCTTCCTCTGCCCGGAAATAGGCGGTGTTCTTGCTCAACTGGATATGATCGCCCTCGACCCATTCATCGACCACATACGGCCCCCAACCCAATGGCTTTTGGGAAGATACCTCTGCTGTCAGCAATTCGGCTGCCGTCAAACCATTCCAGGCATGCGCAGGCAGGGGCAGCCAAAACAAGGTTTGGTAACGCTGCGGGAAATAGCCCGGCAGGCCAATCCACTGCACAGTCAAATCATCCAGTGCAGCATAAGAAGCCGTGCGGGCAATCACCTCACGGGAAACCGGGGTTGCCGGATCATTCGACAGATCAAAGGAATATACAGAGTCAGCAGCGGTGAGCGGCGCACCATCCGACCAGGTCAAACCGGGCAGCAAAAGGAACTTGAGCTCCAGACGTTCCATTTGCAACGGGGTGTTCCCGTCCCAGGAAATGACACAATCCTGCCCGCTGCACCCGGCAGGCAGCACCTGAACACCCTTCTCAAGGGCCACCAGTTTGCCATCTGCATCCACCACAAGATCTCCTGCGGCCACATCCTGCGCTGCAAATGCTGCGTCACCGTTTTCAAAATCCGGCAATTTTTCAAGGATCACGGGCTGGACGCCAAACTGGCGGCTATCGAATGGGCCATCGTACACCGCTTCCAGGACGCTCCACATACTTTGCGATGATCCTCCATATACATACAGCGTTGAGGGTTCCTGTCGCAGACAAACGACCAGAGTTTTTGGCGGAGCAAGCGTAGCAGTTGGTGCCGGTTGAACGGGCTCAGATGTGGGAGGCAGCGGGGTAGGTTCTTCCGCCGCCGGTTGACAGGCAGTCAGTAACAATACCAACAATAATAAAAGCAGCCACAATGAACGTCTGCGAAAAGGCATGAACAATTCTCCTCAAACAAGATGGCAAGCGCCAGCAAGCCAGCGATATCAGATCAAATCAATAGTTAATTATAACCAAAACCGGAAACCTGTGCGAACTGCTGGCGACATACACAGGGCCTACGCATGAAATTATGCTCCAAAAACGACAGTAGCAAGGTAATCTTTGCTCAAAGCGCATTTTAACCGCTTGGCCTTGATACTTCTTTTGCAAGACTTTTCCCGTCGTAACAAATTCAA
>JAIOTF010000185.1 GCA_021107195.1 Anaerolineaceae bacterium
CCGAATCACATCCAAAGTTACAAATTCTTCTTCACTCTCCAGTACGATATCCGTCGCCAGCGCACACAATCGGATAATCTCCCGCGGTACGCCGTTGGATTGTTCATATAACAATTCAAATGCATCGTCATCGATCAAAGGCTGGCTGCGCCCACCCACCCGCAGACGGAAAATCACCATTTGCAAGGCACTGGCCAGGGTCAATGAGGGGAGCACCAATCGCGTGAAGATACGTGCGTTCACAGCTTTATTGGTTGCGAACAAAGGCTCCATTTCCCGTTGGCCAAAAGCCAACACTTGCACCACCTTGGAATCGTAATCAAAATTATACAAACGATGAATGACCTCCAATGCCTCGGCGTTCATCAACTGGGCATCATCCAGCATCACCACCACATTCTGGCCGGAAGTATAGAAGCTGGCCATCATCTTTTCGAGCTCCCCCATCTGCCGCTGGAAACTGCGCTGCGGTGAAGCCCCAAAGGCACTTGATATTTGCCGGGCGGCATCCATCGCCGACTTGAAAGCCGCTGTATGGATATAACAAATCTGGATGCCTTCCTCAGCTGCGTACAAATCATACAGGCGCCGGGCTAAAGAGCTTTTGCCCATGCCCATGTCACCAGTGATCAACGCCAGTCCGCGGCGGCGCGAAATAACTGCCACCGCCTGCCGGTAGACACCCAGGTGTTCATTTCCCAAATACAGATAGCGCGGATCAGCCGAAAGTTTGAAAGGATCTTCTTTCAAACCCAGGCTTTCCAAGCGCGCCATTCGCCATTCTAAATCATTGAGGTGATCAAACATGACCTAATTCCTCCGACCTGTAGTAATTATTGCACTAAATCTGAAAAAAAGCAATACATTTAACGCTATTGTTGCCTCAACTTTACTATATTAGCTTATTTTTATTGATTTAGGGGATAAATTATGCTAATATTGACATATATACCACAGAATTGTTACTTAACTTGTCAAAGTCAGGGTTTTTAGTTCATTTCTAAAGAAGGAAGCGTATGGCTGTAACCATAACGATTGCAAACGAAAAAGGCGGGGTTGGCAAAACCACCACCGCCATCAATCTGGCAGCCGGTCTGGCACTGCGATTGAGCGACCAGCCTGGCGTATTTGGCCGCATCCTGTTGATCGATATGGATCCGCAGGGGCATGCTCTGATGGCGGCTGCTTTTGGACAACATACGGCCCCAGCGCATCAATCCCTGTCGGCGCTGCTCACCGAATCGCCCCCGCCCTCCATCCAACCCATGCTGCGCCAGGGTGAGCACCACCCCAACCTGTTTTATGTGCCCAGCCACCGCACTTCCATGTCCGAAGCCTCCCGCGTGCTGCCCACGTTGATGGCGAACGAAAGCCGTTTGCTGGGCGCCTTGCAGCCAGTGCAGAATCAATTCGCCTACATCATCATTGATACCCCGCCAACCACCGGAGACCTTTTGATCAATGCCTTGGTTGCAGCTTCGCACGTCGTCATTCCTGTGGAGACCAGTTACCTGGGCGTCTCAGGCTTGCGGGAACTGCAACGCACCATTGAAGCAGTGCAATTGCACTTCCGCCCTGACCTGCGCATCTTCGGCTATCTGCCCACCCTGTGCGATGAGCAGCGCGGCGAGACTCAGGAGATACTCCAGGAACTGGAACGCCGCTACCCGCAGGTGGTGCTTCCGCCAATCCACAAATCTTCAGATCTGGCCTACGCCCACTCCAGCCACATGGATGTCTTCACTTATCGCCCACCGCGCCGCCGTTCGGCACAAATATTGTCCTCCAGTTCACGCGCCACCCAAGAATACGAACAACTTGTGGACAGTGTGCTCAACGCAACCTGGCGTTTGGTCACGAATGGTTGATTCGTAACCGCGGTTACAGTTTGTGCTTTGCCCTACTCTTAAGCCCCAAACCAAATGCCTCCTGCCTAATACTACCGTCAAGGCAAAGCCTATGATTTTGATTGATCGAGTTTGTACGAAAAGAGGAAAAAACAATGGCTGCCAGTAAACGAAAACGATTCAATGCTTTTGAGGATTTTCCAGGAAACGATGAAACCTCCCAATCCCAGGAGCCAACAGCCGTGTCTTTTATGGCAAAGCCGGCAGCAGAACCTTTGGCGCAGGTAGAACGCATCGAACGCCTGAAACCCAGCCAGATTATGCCTGACCGTTTTCAACCTCGACGGTTGCTGCCAGGTTCTATCCGGCAGCCCTTCTACCGGGGAGAGATTGACTGCTATCAGGCTGCCGCCGAGTGGCTTCACCTGGCCCGCCAAGACGCTGGACACCGCACCCAAATCGACAATCTGCTTGCCATGGGCAATTCCTTTGAAACCCACGGCCAGATCAAACCCATCACTGGTTCCTGGGTCAATGCCCCCCAGGGGCAATACTATTTCCAAATTGAAACCGGTGAGCGCCGCTTTTGGGCTGCTTGCTTGCGCGCCGTTTCAGAAGGCGCTGAAGATGAACCCCTTCTGCGGGTAGAAGTTGTGCAGCTACCCTCCCGCCAGCGCCAGGTATTGGAAAACCGGCATGCCGAAACCCCATCAGCGGTCAGCCAGGCATGTGAGATCGCCTCGCTAATCCTCTCTGAACAAGACAAACAGCCCAACCATGACACACAAGATGAATATGAATACTTCCGCGCGGCCCGTGCTCAGCGTATGCCAGCCGGTCTGTGGAATAAATTGATCCCGATCATGCAGCTCACCCGGCCGCGCATGGTGCAATTTCTCAACATCTTGCAGCTTCCTTCCCCCTTGCTGGACCTGGCTGACCGCTACCGGCTGCCTGAACGTGTGCTGCGTGAAGTACTGACCCTTTCGCCGGACGACTGGGAAGATGCCATTCGGCTTAGTATCCAGAATGAGATGACATCAGAACAAGTCGCGCAGTTGGCGAAAAAGCCAATAGACAGCACCAAACGCACCAGCCGTACTGCCCCTGCCACGCACCGGCCGGAGAAAACAGCAATTGGTGGTTTACGCCGCTTTGCCAACGCCATCAATAATCTGGATCGCCTGGCGCAGGCACAAACCCTTGATACCGTGGCGGATGAATTGATCACCAGTGACCAGGCAGATGAGATGATCGCATTCATGGAAGAATTGACCCATCTCCTCCATGCCCGCCGCAAACGAATGTAAAGAAAACTCACATAAGCAATCAACTTCACCTCATAGACGCCATTCATCTCCTGCAATTTTCAATACTTGCAGGAGAAATTTTTTTCGCAGAAAACCACATATTCATAAAATCTTTGCCCGTTCAGAACGATCCATCTCAAGTGGGCATTTCCTGCCAGAAGAAGAGTCCGACACTTCATTCTTAACATAGTATTTCTGTACAGCAGATCAACCAATTCAAACATCAACGTTTGACATTAAAGAAAAACCCATCACATCACGAAAACCTGTGAACGCTACTCAATATACTTTTTCCAGCCCTCAAAATTATGCAAATACCCAAATCGTTCTATTGGCCGATTTTAAGCAATACTCCTCCCTCCGTAGCAATATGGGTTTACGAGCCGCTATTCGCTAAAAACCCACTATAAAACCTCACAAGGGGCGACCTTGTATTTTACTCAGGGTCGCCCCTAAGGGTCGCACCTTGACTTTTCCCCCTTAAAACCACTATAATTACCAGGGTCGCCCCTAAACAGCGATTAATCAATATTTCGCTGACGTCGCCGGCGCAAAGGAAGTGAACATCATGGAAATCATCGCATTTGCCAACCAAAAAGGTGGTGTAGGTAAAACTACCACTGCTATCACCCTGGCTGCCGGGTTGGGACAAAAAGGCTACCGCACCTTGCTTGTAGATTTGGATCCTCAAGGGCATGTTGCTTTTGCGCTGGGGTTTGAAAAGAAACCCGCCCCGTATCAACTCATCTGCCTGGAAGCGCCCTTGAAAAGCCTGGTCATCCCGGCCCGTCCAAACCTTGACATTCTGCCCAGCAATAAACTGAGCGAAAAGGTCAAGCGTCACATTACCCTGTCAGACTTTCGCGAAACCATTTTGCTGGATATCTTTAAGAAAACTTCCTATGACTACATTCTCCTGGATTTGGCGCCATCTCTGGATGTGTTACATGTCAACGGTCTGGTCGCCAGTGACTGGGTAGTGATCCCCACCCGTCTGGATGCAATGGCGGTCGATGGCGTCAAAGAAGTGCTTTTGACCATGGGCGAAATTTCAAAGCGAAGCCACAGCTTCAAAGGATATTTTATTCTGCCCACCTTCTTTGAAAGGATCACAAAAGAGACTCTGACCCAGTTCCAGGAGATCGTGCAGGCTTTTGGCTCAAACGTATGGCCACCGATACCACGCGACACACGTGTGCGTGAATCCTCGGCTTATGGTAAAACCCCCTGGGAATACACGCCGCATTCGCCTGCGATATGCGGTTACGAGAGCAAACGTGGCCGCATTGGCGGTTATGCCCAGGTGTTAGAACATTTACTGGAGGTCACCAATGGTTAAGAATCAACGTCGCCAGCCTTTATTGGACCCGGCAGTTGCTGATCTATTGAGCGGTATGGAAAAACGTCAGGCAGAAGCACAGCTGCCCCGCCGTCAACGGGAAAAGATTGCCAAAGAACGCGCCAAGATCCAGGCCCGGCGTCAACAGCGTGTCACATACGATTTACCACCTGTTGTGCGTCAGACCATAAAAAGTCTGGCTGAAAAAGAAAGCGTACCTGCCAGCCAAGTTGTCACCTTGGCCCTTTTGCGGTTTTTAAAAGCATACCAGGAGGGAATTATCAATCTGGGAGAAATAAAAGAATCCTCTCGCAGCCCGCGTTATGACTGGAATTTGATCTTTCCGGATGACATGATGCCAAAAAAATAAACCTGAGAAATAGCGTGTGTCTCTTTTGCAAGGCTGCTGATAAACAACCAGGCAGCCCTGTTTTAAACGAACAAAGTGTAACCGCGGTTACACTTTGTTCGTTTAAGAATAAAAGCACATGATCACTTTGTTGCCTGATACTTGCACCTGCGCCAAGCTCGGTGCAGTGCAGATGAAACAACAAACCCTTTTGAAAATTCTTATGGGAATTTAAACTCTACACTTCCTTGTTCTATTCAGGGAAGATTAAAAGAATATTTAACGTCGATTAAAGTCGTTAAAGAGTCGTATATTGAATCACGTGCAAATTTTGCATGCTTTAGACAGGAATCTTTTGCACTTAGAAGATGGGCAGATTTTGCACGCAGGCATCCCTTAAGGCAAATGATTCATTCTCGCCTGAAGGAAAGATCTGCATTATGGCCTTAATGCAATATTTGCGATCAGGCCAAAAGGTAATTCGTTCATTCAGGCCAGCAGGTAATATTTGCACGATGGCCTTAAGGCAAATAA